>JANYHP010000176.1 GCA_025359005.1 Hyphomicrobiaceae bacterium
ACGACGCCGCCGGCACCGAAGGCGACACGCCCCCCGGCGATAGCGCTTACACGCCCGCAGCGGTCCCACCCGGCGTCACGCCGTCGATGGCGCAGTTCCTCGAGATCAAAGCCGCCAATCCCGACAGCATCCTCTGGTATCGGATGGGCGACTTCTACGAGTTGTTCTTCGAAGATGCCGTCACCGCCTCCGCCGTCCTCGGCATCGTGCTCACCAAACGCGGCAAACATCTGGGCGACGACATCCCCATGTGCGGCGTCCCCGTCCACCGCGCCGACGAATACCTCCAGCGCTTGATCCGTAAAGGCTTCCGCGTCGCCGTCTGCGAGCAGCTCGAAGACCCGGCCGAAGCCAGAAAGCGTGGCTCAAAATCCGTCGTCCGCCGCGACGTGGTCCGTCTCGTCACACCCGGCACCTTGACGGAGGAAAGCCTCCTCGAAGCCAAGAGCCGCAACTACCTGACCGCGCTGTTCCGCGCCCCCACCATCGCCAACGCGTCTGAGCCCACACCGGGCTTCGCGCTGGCCTCGCTCGACATCTCCACCGGCGAATTCGAACTCGGCGAGATCGCCGCCCCCGACCTTCTGGGCGAACTGGCGCGCCTAGCCCCCGGCGAACTGCTCGCCGCCGATACCCTGCTCGGTGAACCGGCCGTCAAAGCCATCATCGCCCAATCCAGCGCGTCACTGACACCCGTTCCGAGCCCCACCTTCGACAGCTTCGCCGGCGAGCGGCTGCTGAAATCCCACCTCGGCGTCACCGACCTGGCCGGCCACGGCACCTTCAGCCGCGCCGAACTGGCCGCCGTCGGCGCCTTGCTGAAATACGTCGAACTCACCCAGCTCGGCCGCCGCCCGGTCGTGTTGCCCCCGCGCCGCGCCGGCAGCGACGCCATCATGGCCATCGATGCCGCCACCCGCGCCTCCCTCGAACTCGTCAAATCCGCCTCCGGCGAGCGCACCGGCAGCCTGCTGGCCGCCATCGATCGCACCGTCACCGGCCCCGGCGCCCGCCAATTGGCCGAACGCCTCGCCGGTCCGTCGCGCGATCTCGCCCTGATCAACCGCCGCCTCGACGCCGTCGCCTATTTCACCACCGCCGAACCCACCCGCGACGACCTGCGCGAAACCCTCCGCCGTGCCCCCGACATGGCCCGCGCCGTTGCCCGTCTCGCGTTCCAGCGCGGCGGCCCGCGCGATCTCGCAGCCGTCCGCGACGCACTCGCCGCCGCCAGTGCCGCCGCCGACCAGTTGGCCCGCAGCGCTCAGCCCATCGGCCTGCCCGCCGAAATCGTTGCCCTTGCCGCCGATCTCGCGCCCGTGGGGCTCGACCTTCACGGCAAGCTCGCCTCAGCCCTCGTCGACGAGCCGCCGCCCTTCCGCCGCGACGGCGGCTTCGTCCGCCTGGGCTACTCCGCCGACATCGACATGGCACGCAGCCTGCGCGAGGACAGCCGCAAGGTGATGGCCACGCTGGAAGCCCGCTATGTCAATGAGACCGGCGTCAAATCCCTGAAGATCCGCCACAACAACATCCTCGGCTACTACATCGAAGTCACCGCCGGCAACGCCAAACCGCTCACTGAAGCCCCCCACTCAGACACGTTCAAACACCGCCAGACCATGGCTTCCGCCATGCGCTTCACGACCGACGAACTCGTCGACATCGAAGGCCGCATCGCTTCAGCCGGCGAGCGCAGCATGGGTCTCGAGCAGGACGTGTTCAACGCGCTCGCCGACGCCATCGCCAAGGCCGAGCGCATGCTGGGCGCCATCGCCGCCGCCCTTGCCACGCTGGATTGCCATTTAGGCCTGGCCGAAATCGCCGTCGAACAGGGCTACGTGCGCCCCATCCTCGAACCCCACGCGGACCTCTCCATCATCGGCGGCCGCCACCCGGTCGTCGAGCAGGCGCTCAAGTCCCAGCACGCCGGCCCCTTCGTCGAAAACGACTGCATTCTCGGCCGCCCGCCCGGCGACATGAAGCAATTACAGAAATCTCCGGGCTTCCCCGGCTTCGACGAAACCGGCGACGGCCGCATCTGGCTCGTCACCGGCCCCAACATGGCCGGCAAGTCGACATTCCTGCGCCAGAACGCGCTGATCGTCGTGCTCGCCCAGATGGGCGCGTTCGTACCCGCACGGTCAGCCGTCATCGGCCTCTGCGATCGTCTGTTCTCTCGCGTCGGCGCTTCCGACGATCTGGCCCGCGGCCGCTCCACGTTCATGGTCGAGATGGTCGAGACCGCCGGCATCCTCAACCAGGCCACCAACCAAAGCCTTGTTATCCTCGATGAAATCGGCCGCGGCACCGCCACCTTCGACGGCCTCTCGATCGCCTGGGCCACTGTTGAATACCTGCACGAGGTCTCCCGCTGCCGTGCGCTGTTTGCGACGCACTACCACGAGATGACCGCGCTCGCCGGCCGCCTCAAGGAGGTCTCCAATGTCACCATCGACGTCAAGGAATGGCAGGACGAAATCGTCTTCCTGCACAAGCTGAAGAAGGGCGCCGCCGACCGCTCGTACGGCATCCAGGTGGCCAAGCTCGCCGGCCTGCCCGCAACCGTCATCAAGCGCGCCGGCGAAGTGCTCAAAACCCTCGAAGCCGGCGACCGGCGCGGCAAAGGCACCAAGGCCGCCGGCGCCGCGGTGCTCGACGAACTCCCGCTGTTTGCCGCCGCCCGCCCCTCGTCGCACGTCCCCGGCGCCCACGCCGAAGCGCAACACTCCGCCGAAAATTCAGCCCTCCAGCAGGCCCTCGCCGCCATCAATCCCGACGACCTCACCCCCAAGGCAGCCCTCGACGCCCTCTACAAACTGAAAGCGCTGGCGAAACCGAAAGCATGAGCCATACTCGCAGGACTACTCACGGCCGGAACACCACTGTCTCCTTTTCCGTCACGGCCGCCGGGGCCACCCCGATTACCGGGCGACCCTCACGGCGGGCCGGAGCCCGGAACGCAAATGGCTGAAGACCCGCAGACGCATCTCAAAAGTGAACCAAGGACCCATCACCCATGATCCACGTCATCGCCATCATCACCGCCAAGCCCGGCCAGCGCGACAGCATCCTCGCAGCCTTCCGCGCCAACATGCCCGCCGTCCACGCCGAAAAGGGCTGCATCGAATACGCGCCCGTTGTCGACACCCCCGGCATGGGCAAAATGCAGACACCCATCGGTGCCGACGCCTTCATGGTCGTCGAAAAATGGGCCACCGCAGCCGATCTCGCCGCTCACGCTGCGTCCCCCCACATGACCGCCTACGGCGCCAAGACCAAAGACCTGGTCGCCGCCCGCGTCATCCACATTCTCTCGCCGGCGTGAACCGTGGTCACGGGGTCAGACCAAAGGTCTGATCCCATCGCACCGGCTCACCGACCTGTCGCCACCAGCGCCGCGACAGCCAAAATGGCCGGCAACGCCTGCACGAAAAAGATCCGCGGCTTCACCGTCAGCGCGCCATAGATCCCCGCCACGATCACGCAACCGAGAAAGAACAGCACCACATCCGCTTTGCCGGCCCACAATCCCCACACGAGCCCGGCCACCAGAAACCCGTTGTACAGCCCTTGGTTTGCCGCCAGCGTCGCCGATGTTGCCGCCGACTCTTTCGTCGTTCCGAACGCCTTCATCGCGAACGGCGACTGCCAGAAGAACATTTCCAGCACCATGAATCCGAAATGCTCAAGCGCCACCAGCGCCGTCAGTAGCAATGCAATCGTCGCCATGCTCCGCTCCCATTTCTTTTCGACAAAGGTCTGGACGCCCACACCCGGGACAAGCAACGCTACCGTTTGATCCCCCGTAACGCCATCGGCATTCATGCGCACTCATTCGATCGCCGTCTGCGGCGCCGGCATCGGCGGCCTGGCCACCGCGCTGGCCCTTGATGCGCGCGGCCATCAGGTCACGCTGTTTGAAAAAGTCGACAGCCCCCGCCCCGTCGGCGCCGGCTTCATGCTGCAGCCAACCGGACAGGCCGCCCTCGCGCGATTGGGGCTCTTGGCCGAAGCCCTCACCTTGGGCCGCCCCCTCGCCGGCATCGCCGGCCACACCCGCGCCGGCCGCACCATCTTCGACATCGACTACCGCGTCATCGGCGAGGCCTATTTCGGCCTCGGCCTCCACCGTGGCGCGCTGTTCCACATCCTCGACGCCGAGCGCCGCCGCCGCCAGATTGTCTTGGCCACCGGCGCCGATATCGCCACCACCGCGCTCGTCGGCAACAAGCGCACGGTCGCTGACACCGCCGGCCACGATCGCGGCGCCTACGACCTCGTCATCGACGCCACCGGCCTCCATTCGAGCCTCAGGCTTGCCAACGCCGATATCCGGCTGAACCGGCCCTACCCCTACGGTGCCGTCTGGGGCGTCGTCCGCGAACCGCCCGATTGGCCACACGCCCACACCCTCGCCCAGCGTTACGATGGCGCCAGCCGCATGGCTGGCCTGCTCCCCATCGGCCAGCTATCGGGCAGCGACCAACCGCTCACCGCTTTTTTTTGGAGCCTGAAGAACGTCGACCTCGACACTTGGCGAGCCACACCGTTCGACGCCTGGCAGTCGGAAGTCATCGCCCTCTGGCCGGCTGCCGAGCCCTTCGTGTGCCAGTTCTCGACCCACGCCGAACTCGCGCCCGCCAGCTATTGCGATGTTCGGCTGCGCGCACCCGTCACTGAGCGCCTGGCCTTCGTTGGCGATAGCGCCCGCGCGGCGAGCCCCCAGTTGGGCCAAGGCGCCAACTTGGCCCTCATCGACGCCCTGGTCCTCTCGGATTGCCTCGCAGCCGTCCCCGTCATGGCCTCGGCACTGGCCGCCTACGCCCGCGAACGCCACGCCCACAGCCGCTTCTACGGCCGCGCCAGCCGCCTGCTGACGCCATTTTTCCAGTCCGACAGCCGCTTAGCCGGCGCCGTCCGCGATGCGACGTTCGCCCCCCTCGCCCGCGTCCCCTATGTGCGTCGCGAAATGGTCCGCACTTTAGCCGGCCTCAAAACCGGCCTGTTCAGCCACCAAACGCCGAACGGGCTCGTCGGTTCAGAACCGATCGAGCCCGCATCGATAACCCCCAGCACCTTCCGCGACGTCACCTGACGCGGCGCGGATTGAGATAGAGATCCGCTTCCTGTTTTTCGATCTTCGGCTTGATCGCGCCCGACTGCACGTCGCGCGTCAGCGCCGCGATGTGTTTGCGGCAGCCGCGGTTGAAAGCGATCATCCCGCAGAACAATTGCAACACCATCACCAGCCGCTTGTCGGCGTGCTCGCGCTTGATCCGCCCCCGCCATTTCCCGAACGACAACAGCCGCCCGGTGATCCGGCCGATTTGCTCGTTCTGTTGGTTGTAGAGCGTGTAATCGCCAGCCAGATCGAAGAAATCGCGGCGCAACCGATAGAACTGCGGCACCCCGTCCTCCAGGATTGTGAACGACCAGTTCTCCGGCAGCAACGGATACTTGTGCGCACTCCGCTCGATATAGACCATGAACTCGTGGTCATTGAGGTTGGCCGAAAACGCGATCACCGGCGTGCCCTTGGCGCCGAACGTCAATTGCAGCGACCGCGCCAGCATCAGGTCCATCGTCGCCCGCCAGTTCAAGGTCTCGTTGAAGAGCTTGAACACCAGCCGCTTATCCATGCCGGTTTTTTTCTTCCACAACTCCTCGCGATAGCCGAGCAGCCCTGTGCGCTCGCCGTTCTCGATCACCTCGGCGAAGATATCCATGTCGGACGTGAACTGCCGCGACTTCGCCTTATTGCGATCGCGCCGCCAGAACCCGAACTCAACCGAGTTGAAATTGGTGATCCACACATCGACGTTGAATTCGTGGAAATCCTTGCCCGCCTTCACCTGCCGGCTTGCATGCGCTGGCAGGCCCTTGGCGGCCTTCGCCTCCGCCGCTGCCTCCTTGGCTTTCGTCACCGAAACAGGCCTTGCCGGCGCCTCCGCGCGCACTTCCCGCGCCGCGTCCGCTGCCGCTTGGTCCTGCGCAATCAAGCGCCCTTGGCTGCCATCTGCCATGTGTTGTGCCTTTCAGAGGGAGGCCGCATCCGAACGCTGAACATCACGCAGCCGCGCGAATCGTTGCGCCCACGCTAGCACTCCATCCCTACACGCAAGCCACCCCCACCGCCGAAACCTGGGGATCACTGCAACAACACCGCTCCAAGCATAGCGAATAATAACACAACACCCTGAGGCGGCGACACCTGGGTGAATACCTAGTGTAGCGCATCTGACGTTTGGTACCCGCCCTCGGCCTGGCTCGCAACCAAACGTCAGATGCAAAAGCTACACTAGAAACATGAGCTTGCTAGTGTTCCTTTTGGCGCCGACATTTGCTCTCGAGCCAGCCGCAACGGGAGGCAAATGTCGGCGCCGGAACACTAGCGTGGGCGGCATGTTTGACGGTCGCGCATGTCCCCTCGCCTGAGGCCCGATCTTGAAACCGCTGCAAATTCAAGTGTCTGGTTGAACTAAGAATAAAGTCAAACGGAGTACATGAGAACGCCACCGCCGTCTGCCCAAAACCGCGTCATCCTCGGGGCAATCGCACAAGACCTCAGTCATCCCCTCTCCCCGTTTTTTCAACGGGGAGAGGGGATTGCAAGGCCTAATGCGATACCCCTGTCGTCATCCTCGGGTGGGATCGACGCCGCGAACGGTGATCACCCCCCCGCATGGCGACGACCCGGCACCACCGGCCTCGTCCTGCCCAAGGAACTCCTCGCCCGCCTCGGCCTTACGCAGGGCGACGGTGTGTTCGTGAGCGACGGCGCCGATCACGAGCGGGGCACTTGCCACCGACCACCCCTTCGTCGACGGCAACAAGCGCGCCGCCTTCGCCCCTCTGCTGGTCATCCTGCGTCTGAACGGCATCACCCTCAAACCCGCCCCTGCTGCGCCACTGCCGCCATTCTCGCCCTCGCCGAGGGCGACGTCGATGAAGCAGGATTGGCGAGGTGGATTGCAGATCGGATCGGGCGCGAATAATCGGCTGTGGCCCACTTTCGACCGTCGCACGATTGGCAAAGGCAGGCTTGCTGTTCGTCCGCTGCCTGATAGATGAGCTGAACGTCGGACGCAGGCTGCGACGGTCGATAATGACCCGTTACGGTCATTGTTGCAGTGCAGCTATCAGACATTCCTCCACCTTATTCGACCACCTCATCGACCCGAACTGCTATTGACAAGGGTAACTCAATACCCAGGGACTTTGCGGTTTTGAGATTTATGATCAGCTCAAATCGCGTTGGTTGCTCAACTGGAATATCAGCTGGTTTCGCACCCTTGAGCACTTTGTCGGCCAGAATGGCCATGTGGCGATACATGCTTCTCAAGCTCGCGCCATAGAACATCAGCCCACCGTCAATTACGAACTCACGGTCGGGCAGCATCATCGGCAGCTTCGCCTTGGCCGCCAACTCGATGATCAACGAACGTTGGGTGATGAAAAGCACGTCGGACTGCACGAGTATCGCGTCGGCACGCGCCGCAACCGCCTTGTTGATTGCAGCGGTTAGCTGCTGGGATTGCTGAACATCTATAAGAAGCAGTTCGACGCCAATGGTGTTCGAGATCTTGTCGATCGATGCGCGGAACTCTTCAGCATAGGGCGAACCCGAGCGGATGAGCGTTGCGATTCGCCTGAGCCCCGGCAACATTTCCTTGAGCAATTGCAGCCTCTTCGGTGCCAATTCGACACCGAGCGTGGTCACGCCTGTGAGATTGCCACCTGGGCGCCCGAGAGAGGCTATGATGCCATCCGCCACAGGATCTCCTGTGGTGACAAAGACTATCGGGATATTGGATGTGGCCCCCTTGGCCGCCAATGCGCCGGGTGTCGATCCGGTGACGATCAGATCGACTTTCTGGGCGACAAGTTCGCTCGCTAATTTGGGAAGACGATCCGCAACGCCGTCGGCGAAACGAAATTCGATCGCATAGTCCGTGTCCTCGACCCAACCGAGCTCGCGCAAACCGCCCCGCAATCCGCTTATCGACGGTGCAGCGGCGGCAGCC
>JANYHP010000302.1 GCA_025359005.1 Hyphomicrobiaceae bacterium
CCAAGGAACGCGACGGAGTCGAAGCGCGCGAGTGGGCCGCTGCCGAAGAGGTCAAGCGCGCAGCCGAAGCTGAAGCCGCACGCCTGCGAGCCGAGCAAGAAAAGATCGAGGCGGTCGAAAATCCTGCAAGCGATCCGTCCGCGGCCGTCGAGGCTCCGGCCACGCCCGACCCGGCAATCCCGGCCGCCCCGCTAGCAGCGACCACGCCCGCGCAGACGGCCGCAGCCAAGCCCGCCGCTGCACCAGCCACAGCGACCGCCGCGCCCGCCAAGCCGGCCGCTGCGACGGCAGCAACCACCGCCGCTGGCGCTTCGACTGCCCCCAAGACCGCCAAGCCCGGCGCCAGCGCCGAGGCCATTAAGCGGTCCGACGCCGCCGCCCGCCGCCCCGGCGCACGCCCCTCCAACGAGGCCGAGGACGACGACGTCCGCATGGTCAAGAAGGGTGGCATCAAGATCATGGTCAAGGCGCCCGCCAAGGCGCCCGAGGAAAAGAAAGAGCGCGTCCGCCTCACCATCAACAACGCGTTCGACGAGACCAGCCGCGAGCGGTCGCTGGCCTCGCTACGCCGCAAGCGCGAGCGTGAGAAGCTGAAGGCTATGGGCGTGCAACAGGCGCGCGACAAAGTTATGCGCGAAGTCATCATCCCGGAAGCGATCACGATCCAGGAACTCTCCAATCGCATGACCGAACGCGCGGTCGACATCATCAAGCTGCTGATGAAGCAGGGCGTGATGCACAAGATCAACGACGTGATCGACGCAGACACGGCTGAACTGATCGTCACCGAATTCGGCCATACGCCCAAGCGTGTATCCGAAGCCGACGTGCTCGAAGGCTTCATCGCCGCCAAGGACGACGACGAACATCTCGAACCGCGCGCGCCCGTCGTCACCATCATGGGCCACGTCGACCACGGCAAGACCTCGCTGCTGGATGCCATCCGTAAGACCAACGTGGTCTCAGGCGAAGCCGGCGGCATCACCCAGCACATCGGCGCCTATCAGGTCAAAACCCCGCTCGGCGACTGGGTCACCTTTATCGACACACCGGGCCACGAGGCGTTCACCGCCATGCGCGCGCGCGGCGCCAAGGTGACCGATATCGTCGTGCTCGTCGTCGCAGCCGACGACGGCGTCATGCCGCAGACAATCGAGGCCATCAACCACGCCAAGGCCGCCGGCGTGCCGATGATCGTCGCCATCAACAAGATCGACAAGCCGCAGTCCGATCCCAACCGCGTGCGCACCGAACTGCTGCAGCACGGCGTCGTCGTCGAAAGCATGTCCGGCGAAGTGCTCGACGTGCCAGTTTCGGCGATCAAGGGCACGGGCCTCGACAAGCTGCTCGAAAGCATCTCGCTGCAGGCTGAAATCCTGCAGCTCAAGGCCAATCCCGACCGCTCGGCAGAAGGCTACGTCATCGAAGCCAAGCTGGAACGCGGCCGTGGTCCGGTCGGCACCGTGCTGGTCCAACGCGGCACCCTGGACGTCGGCGATATCGTCGTGGCCGGTCAGGCCTGGGGCCGCGTTCGCGCGCTGCTCGACGACAAGGGCGAACCGGTGCATTACGCCGGTCCGTCGGTTCCCGTGGAAGTGCTTGGCTTCGACAGCGCACCCGAGGCCGGCGACCAGTTCGCCGTCGTCGAGAGCGAGGCACGCGCCCGCGAGATCACCGACTACCGCATCAGGAAGCGCCGCGACACGCTCGGCGTCGCGTCCAGCTCACGTACCCTCGAACAGATGATGCAGCAGCTCAAAGACGCCGGGAAGAAAGAGTTCCCGCTCGTCATCAAGGGCGACGTGCAGGGCTCGGTCGAGGCCATCGGCGGCGCGCTCGCCAAGGTCGGCAACGACGAGGTCTCGGCACGCATCATCCACAACGGCGTCGGCCAGATCACGGAATCTGACGTCGGGCTGGCGAATGCGTCGAAAGCCATCATCATCGGCTTCAACGTGCGCGCCAACGCGCAAGCCAAGCAGATGGCGGACCAGCTCGGTATCGAGATCCGCTATTACAATATCATCTACGATCTCGTCGACGACGTGAAGGGCGCCATGTCCGGCTTGCTCGCGCCGACCAAGAAGGAAAACTTCCTCGGCTACGCCACGATCAAGCAGGTCTTCATGGTGTCGAAAGTCGGCAAGATCGCCGGCTGTATCGTCACCTCCGGCAAGGTCGAACGCGGCGCCAAGGTGCGCCTGCTGCGCGACAAGGTGGTCATTCACGAAGGCACGCTGGCCATGCTCAAGCGCTTTAAGGACGACGCCAAGGAAGTGCCGAACGGGCAGGAATGCGGGATGTCGTTCGCCAACTACCAGGACATCCGCGAAGGCGAC
>JANYHP010000222.1 GCA_025359005.1 Hyphomicrobiaceae bacterium
AACACGGAGCGGACGTCGTCGCTGTGCCTCGCGATCTGCAAAAGCGCCCTGATGCGACGGAGCGGGACGTCGCCGAACGGCTGGCGGCAGGCATGGACGCAGGTTGGGCATGTTGACGCAGCGACCGCCGCAGGTGATCACCTCTGCTGAGGTCCGTGGCACCGAGCGACAACGTCGTCCCTGTGCCCAGCCCTCAGTCCAACCCTCGCAACGGAGTCTTCGTGACCGATATCGGACATACAATCGACGCGGCGAACAGGGAAGCCGTGCGGCGCATCATGAGCGCCGAACCGGTGCTGGTAGATGTCGTCCCTGCGGCCGAGGTGCTGCCGCGTCTGCGCGAACGCACCATTCTGCACGCGGGGCCGCCCATCGGCTGGGACCGCATGTGCGGGCCCATGCGCGGCGCGGTCATGGGGATCGCCGTGTTCGAAGGTTGGGCACGAGACCTAGCCGAAGCCGAGACCATGGCGGCCGCGGGTGACTTCACGTTCGAGCCCAACCACGATCACGACTGTGTCGGCCCCATGACCGGCATGACCACCCGCGGCCAGTTGCTGTTGGTCGTCGAGAACCGTACGTTCGGCAATCGCGCCTACTGCGCGATCAACGAGGGGCTCGGCAAGGTCATGCGCTTTGGCGGCAACGATGCCGAAGTGCTCAACCGCATCCGTTGGCTCACCACCGCACTCGGCCCCGCACTCGGCACAGCCCTGCGTGAGATGGGCGGCATACCCTTAAAACCGATTATCGCCCGCGGCCTCGGCATGGGCGACGAAATGCACCAGCGCAACGTGGCATGCTCATCTCTGTTGCTGCGGCTGTTGGTGCCGGCTCTCGCTCGAACCGCGACCAACACGCAAGCGCTCGCTGAAAACCTCACCTTCATCGCCGCCAACGACCAGTTCTTCCTCAACGTCGCCATGGCCATGGGCAAGGCCATGACCGATCCCGCGCGCGGCATCGCCGGCTCGTCCGTCGTCACCGCCATGTGCCGCAACGGCACAGATTTCGGCATTCGCGTCTCGGGCACGGGCGACCGGTGGTTCACGGCGCCCGTTGAAATGCCCGTCGGCATGTTTTTTCCCGGCTTCACCGCGGCTGACGCCAATCCCGATATGGGCGACAGTGCCATTGTCGAGACCATCGGCCTCGGTGGCTTCGCCATGGGCGCCGCACCGGCGGTGGTGGGCTTCATCGGCGCCGGCAACGCGTCGGAAGCCGCCGTGTTCACGCGCGCCATGGGCGAGATCACCATCGCGGAAAATCCCGAGTGGACGATCCCCGCCATGGACTATCGCGGCGTGCCCACCGGCATCGATATCCGCCTCGTCGTCGAGACCGGCTTGATGCCGACCATCAACACCGGCGTCGCCCACAAGTTGCCCGGCGTCGGCCAGGTCGGCGCCGGCGTCGTCAAAGCCCCGCGCGCCTGTTTCGATGCAGCCCTTGAAGCATTCGCCGAGACGATGGGGGTTGGGATCGCCGACCATGCGGCGGTTTCGACCGCCGCCTTGGGTGAGGCGGCGGATGGCGGGCCCTGAAGGGCGCCCTTGTCTGCCCCACGGTTCTGGATCTTCGAAATCAGCGGCATGGGGACAGGCAGGCAAAGCCCATGGCCCTTATGCCGATGCGCCCGTGATCGCCGACCACACCTTCTCCGACGTCAGCGGCATTTCGATGTGGCGCACGCCGTACTCATGCAGCGCATCCAGCACCGCGTTGACGATCACCGGCGTCGCCCCGCAGCAGCCGGCTTCGCCCGAACCCTTGGCACCCAGCGGATTGCGCTTCGTCGGCGCCCCCTCAAAGAACGCGATCTCCATCCGCGGCACATGATCGGCCCGCGGCAACGCGTATTCCAGCAGCGACGCCGTCAGCAACTGGCCCGTCTGCGGATCGTACACCACCTCTTCAAGCAGCGCCTGGCCGAGCCCCTGCACGATCCCGCCCATCACCTGGCCATCCGCCAGCATCGGATTGATCACCGATCCGAAATCGTCGACGCACCAGAACTTGTCGACCGCGATGACGCCCGTCTCCGGGTCCACCTCCACCTCGCACGCATGCGCGCCGTTCGGCACCGTGTAGGTCTCGCGCTCGAACTTCGCCGTCGTATCCAGCGCGCCGGCACTCATGTCCTGCGGCAGCCGGCTCGTGTCACCGGCCGCCGCGATCACCGCGTCGAGCGCCACGCTCTGTCCGGTCTTGGTGTCTGAAAGCACGCCTGCCTTAAACGTAATGTCGTCCACATGCGAGTTGAGCAGATGCGCGGCAATGCCTCGCGCCTTCTCGATCACCATCCGCGCCACCTTGAGCACGGCACTGCCGCCCACCTCGATCCCGCGCGAGCCGCCATGGCCGCCGCCGATCGACGTTGCGTCCGTGTCGGCCTGCACGAAGCGAATGCGCGTCAGATCAATTCCAAGCGTGTCGGCCGCGATCTGCGCCAGCGCTGTCTCGTGCCCCATGCCCGTCGAATGCGTACCGACTGACAGCACAACCGTGCCGTCCGCACGGAACGCCAGTCGCGCCTCTTCATGGGGCGCCCCGCCGCTGGTCTCCAGATACGGTGTCACAGCAAACCCGCGCCGGAGCCCCTTCGCGCGAGATGTCGCCACCCGCGCCGCGTACCCAGGACGGTCCGACATCGCGAGCACGCGCTCCATCACCGCCGGAAAATCCCCGCAGTCGATCTCCAGACCCACCGCAGTTTTGTAAGGCAACTGCTCAGTCTTGATCAGGTTCTGCCGCCGCAGCGCCACCGGGTCGATGCCCAGCGTCCGCGCTGCAAATTCGACGATGCGCTCGACGTGGAACACCGCTTCGGGCCGCCCCGCCCCGCGATAGGGGTCCGTTTGCACCGTGTTCGTGAACACAGCCTTCGACGTGTAGAGGATCGCCGGAATCGCATAGACGCTGCCGGTCGTTCGCGCCGTCCCGCCCGTCGGCGTGAACGGCCCCATGGTGCCGCACGCAGCGCCCACGTTACCGACGGTGTCCACGTGCAGCGCCAGGAATTTGCCGTGCTCATCCAGCGCCAGCGTCACGGTCGACTGCTGGTCGCGCCCATGCGTATCCGACAGGAACGCTTCCGTGCGATCCGCGATCCACTTGATCGGGCAGCCGACCTTCGACGCCGCGTACAGCATCACCACGGGCTCGGAATAGACGCTGTTTTTCGCGCCAAACCCGCCGCCGATATCCGGCGCCAGATGATGCAGCTTGGCTTTGTCGATCTTCAGCATCGACGCCATCAGATCGCGATTGGCGTGAATGTTCTGCGAACAGTTGACCAGCGTGTATTGCCCCGTCGCCGCGTCGAAGTCGGCAATGGCGCCGCGCGGCTCCATCGGCACGGCGGTCAGCCGGTTGTTGCCCATGTCGAGCCGCACGACGTGCTTCGCCGTCGCCATCGCCGCCTCCACTGCCGCGCGGTTGCCTTGCTCGAAATCGAGGCACAGATTGTTCGGCACCTCCGGCCACAGCTGCGCTGCATCGTCTCCGAGCGCTGCGGCTCGATCCGTCACCGACGCCAGTTCCGCGTACTCCACGATCACCGCGTCTGCCGCCCGCCGCGCTTCGTCGGCCGTCCCTGCCACCACCATGGCCACCGGTTCGCCCACATAGCGCACCGTGTCGCTTGCAAGACAGTGCCGCGTCGGCTCCTTGAAGGGCGTACCATCGCGGTTGACCTTCGACGGCGACCGGCACGGCAGCGGCCCAAAACCCCGCGCCGCCCACTCTGCGCCGGTGACGATCAGCGCGACACCGGGCAACGCCCGCGCCGCTGACACGTCCATTGTGACCACGCGCGCATGCGCATGCGGCGACCGCACGAACGCGGCATGTTTCTGTTTCGGCCGGTTGACGTCGTCGATGTAGCGGCCCTGTCCGGTGAGGAACCGCTGGTCCTCCACCCGAACTTGCGATTTGCCGAAACGAGCGTGTTCAGTCATGAGCGGACCTCCAGCGCGCGGGCAACGGCGCGCTTGGCGAGAACAGTGATGAGATGCGCGCGATAGCTGGCGCTTCCCGCGCGATCCGATGTCAGATCATCGGCACCAACCGCCACGCCATCCAGCGCGCCCGGCGTGAACGACTTGGCCAGCGCCTGCTCCAGCGCGGTCGCACGGAACACGCACGCACCAGCGCCCGTCACCGCCACGCGTACGCCCTGAGCACTCTTGCTCGCCATCACGCCGACCAGCGCATAACGCGACGCCGGATGCGGAAACTTGATGTAGCCAGCCCGCTCCGGCACCGGGAATTCGACGCGCGTGATCAGCTCACCCGCTTCCAGCGCCGTCGTGAACATGCCTTGGAAGAAATCATCTGCCGCAATCCGTCGCCGATCCGTCACCACGGTGGCGCCAAGGCCGAGCACCGCGGCGGGATAGTCTGCCGCCGGATCATTGTTGGCGAGACTGCCGCCGATCGTGCCGCGGTTGCGCACGTGCGGATCGGCAATGCCACCCGCCAGCACCGAAAGCGCTGGCAGCAGCGCTTTAATCTCGCCATGCGCCGCCACATCCGCATGCCGCATCATCGCCCCGATGCTGATCATGCCACCGTTGACGCCGATGCCCTGCATCGCCGCCACCCGCGCTAGCGACACAAGATCACTCGGCGCCGCCAACCCCTGCTTCATCACCGGCAGCAGCGTCTGCCCGCCGGCCAGGAACTTGGCATCCACGCCCGCCGTGGCCGCCGCCACCGCCTCCGCCACCGACGCCGCGCGCTTGAAAGTGAAAGTATCCATGGCTCACGCGCCCTTCATCGATTGGGACGCCGCCAGCACCGCGTCGACGATATTTTGATAGCCCGTGCAGCGGCACATGTTGCCTTCCAGGCCATGCCGCACCTGCGCGTCGGTCGGGTTGGGCGTATGCGCCAGCAGCGCCACCGACGCCATCACCATCCCCGGCGTGCAGAAGCCGCACTGCAGCGCATGATGCGCGCGAAATGCCTCCTGCACCGGATGCAGCGTGCCGTCGGATTTTGCCACGCCCTCGATCGTCGTGATCGCCGCGCCATCCGCTTCCACCGCCAGCATCGTGCAGCTCTTGATCGACCGTCCATCGACGATGACCGTGCACGCCCCACACTGGCTCGTATCGCAGCCGACGTGCGTCCCTGTGAGCTTGAGGGATTCGCGCAAAAACGTCGACAGCAACACAGTGGGCGCCGCCGCCGCCCGCCGCACCACGCCGTTCACCGTCATCGATAATTCGGTCATCCGTCGATCCTGGTATCCGGCGCGGGGTCTCATCGCCCCATCCGCCTCGCCGAGAACTTTTGTACGCAAACAACCGCCCCGGCAAGCCAGTAACCGTAGGTTGGGTTAGGCAGCCTTCGCGGCCGTAACCCAACACGACGCACGGAACGCCGGGGCCGACAACGCAACCGCAAGCGGCCGTTGGGTTACGCTGCTGAAGCGCGGCTAACCCAACCTACACCGAGGGTGCCCATCAGCGCTTCACCACACCATCAATTCCTATCCTCCGGCAGCACGGGGAGCGGCAGGCAGTCGATGCCTTCGTCGTGCAGGGCTTTGACGTCGTCGAGCGAGGCCTCGCCGTAGATGCCGCGCTCGGGGGCTTCGTTATAGTGCATCTTGCGGGCTTCCTCGGTGAAGCTTTTGCCGACGTTTTCGGCCTTCGCTTCGACCTCGCGCCGGATGGTCCGCATCAGTTCAAGCATCTCTGGCGGTAAGCTGCGCGCCGGCAGCGACGCGGCCGCCGCGGGCACGGCGCTTGCCTGATCCCGCACAGCGTCGCGCGCAGCCTTGTGCCCGACGTCCGCCGCGGCGTTGCTGCCCTTCTTCCGCGTCCGCGCCGACACATTGGGCGCCATCAGCGCCTTGCTGACTTTCACCGATCCGCACGTCGGGCACGCCACCAGCCCACGCCGCGTCTGTGTGTCGAACGCGCCGCTGTTCTGAAACCACGCCTCGAAGCCATGGCCCTTCTGACATTGCACGGAATACTTGATCATCGATCGGTCTCGTTACGTCTCGTCTGCGCCGGGTCGAGCGAGGCTTCAGCGGTGCTCAACGTGTCCGGCACTCGGCGCAATACGGCCGAAGTGGCCTATTGCGCCCTACACCCCATGACCCACCGGTCTCACCGTGAACGCGCGGTCATGGGTGAGCGACGGCACTTGCCCACGCGCCTCCGCCGCCTTTGCCAAATCGATATCGGCAAACGTCACCCCGGTTTCAACCCCGGCGTCCGCGATGATTTCGCCCCACGGCGCCACCACCAGACTGTGCCCGAACGTCTCCCGTCCGTTTTCGTGGCGCCCCGTTTGCGCCGCCGCGATCACGAAGCACCCAGTCTCGATCGCCCGCGCCCGCATCAGCGTGTGCCAGTGCGCCTGCCCCGTCGGTCTGGTGAAGGCAGCCGGGATCGCCAGGATTTCGGCCCCCGCCTGCGCCAGCGCACGGTACAGCGCCGCAAACCTCAGGTCGTAGCAGATCGTGATGCCCAGACGGCCCCACGGCAGGTCCGCCACGACGGCCTCGCTGCCCGGCCGGAACAGCTTGCTCTCCCGGTACGTTTCCCCACCCGGCAACTGCACGTCGAACATGTGGATCTTGTCGTAGCGCGCCGCCACCGCACCCAGCGGGTTGATCAGGAACGCCCGGTTGGCAAGCTGATTTCCCTCGACTGCCACCGCCATCGACCCGATATGCAGCCAAACCTTCAGCTCTCGCGCCAGCGCCCGGAAATGCGCGAGCGCCGGGTTGCCCTCCTCCGGCAGCGTCTCCACCATTTGCTTGGCGCGGTCCCGCTCCATCTGCGTGGTCACCTCCGGCGTCTGGATGTAGACCGCCCCACCCTTCGCCGCCGCGCGGATGAGCACGCTCGCATCCCGCAGGTTCGCCTCGATCGAGCGCCCCGCACACATCTGCACCAGCCCGGCACGAAATTTACGATCGGTCATCGTCGCCACTCCTCAAGCCTTCAGCAGCGCATCGAGCTGCCCCGCCCGGTCGAGCGCATAAAGATCGTCGCAGCCGCCCACGTGTCGTGCACCGATCCAGATCTGCGGCACCGATGTCAGCCCGCCTGCCTTGGCCACCAGCGCCTCCCGCGCCCGCGCGTCGCCGCTCACGTCGATCTCGCTAAACGCTGCCCCCTTGGTCGCCAGCAGCCGCTTGGCACTCACGCAATAAGGGCAATACGGGGTGGTGTAGATCGTGATGGGCGGCATGGCGGTCACTTCGGCAGCACACGTTGGCGGTTGGCACGGCATTCGACCTCGTCCACGAGGCCTTAGCGCCATTCTACCATGGCCCGAATAGAGGGGGATTGATTTTTGTTTCGATGCGATTTCAAGGCATTAGCGGCACTTCGCCCGCCACCATCGCCACCGACAGCACATCGACCCGCGAGGCCCCGGCCCGGCGCAATGCGCGCGCGCAGGCATTCACCGTCGCCCCCGTGGTGATCACGTCGTCCACCAGCAGCACGTGCCGACCCTCGATCTGGCTCTGGTGTCGCTTCATGACCGCGAACGCCCCCTCCATGTTGTCGCGCCGCTGCGCCCGCGTTAGCCCCACCTGCGGCCGCGTCGCTTTCCGGCGCCGCAACGCGGTCGTATCGACAGCCAAGCCGCTGCGCCGCCCGATCTCGTGCGCTAGAATGGCCGCCTGGTTGAACGTCCGCCAGAACA
>JANYHP010000230.1 GCA_025359005.1 Hyphomicrobiaceae bacterium
AAGACGCAAACACGACACTTCGGTGATCGCCGCTACTTTGTGGGTCGAAACGCCCTGAAGGTACATTTCTGCATGTGCGAGTTTGAGAGACCTCTCGTAAGCGTCAAATAGCGCCCATCTTCCATTCTATTTCGGAGGGCGGGTATCCTCTATTATAAGAGCTGTGGTGAAGACGAGGTTTCAGGCGGGAGATTGTTTGTCGATGTTGAAGCGGGTTTGCATCTCTTCAGACCAGGGCATCAGAGCGTCTAAAGCAGCCGTGTCCTGAGAAGAGATAGTGTGGAGGATGGAGAAAATATGCGTCAGGTAAGCGAGAGGATTGAGGCCGTTCTGCTTCGCACTCTCGACAACGCTGTAAGAGGTCGCACTCGACTGCGCCCCACAAGGAGTGTTCGCGAAAAGCCAGTTCTTGCGACCGATCACGAACGGCTTCACAGCCCGTTCTGCACGGTTGTTGTCCACCTCGAGACGACCGTCCTCCAAAAACACGATCAGCTTAGACCACTGATTCAGACAGTATACGACCGCTTTCCCGAGAGCCGAC
Source organism: Hyphomicrobiaceae bacterium (assembly GCA_025359005.1). Lineage (GTDB taxonomy): Bacteria > Pseudomonadota > Alphaproteobacteria > Rhizobiales > Hyphomicrobiaceae > JABFRJ01. The sequence goes on from JANYHP010000230.1 coordinate 545, forward strand.
TGAGGCAAAGCGCTCACAGACTGAACGTCCAACCACAGACGGAACTCGTCCAGCTTCGGTTTGCTCAGCTTCAGGCGACCGGCTTTTCGCTCCTCATCGCTGCAGTCGTGAAGCTTTCGCTCGATCTCGAAGATCTTGTCGCAAAACGCAAGACCCTCATGAGCCAAAGTTCCGCCTTTGTCACGCGCGCTTCGAGGCAGAATTTTGATGATGTCGAAGAACTTGCGACGAGTATGCGACCAGCATCCGGACAGTTTCACGCCAGGCAAGTTTTCGTAACACACGTAGCCGTCCGTGTGGAGGCAACCGGTGAAGTTTTGAAGGAATGTTTTCGGGTGTTCGGCGGCTCGCGTCGGTTTGTATTCATAAATGACGATGGGCGGTCCCGCGCGTCCTGAAAGATAGAGCCACATGTAGGATTTCGTCTGAGCTTTTCTGCCAGGCTCCTTGAGAACCTGCATTGCCGTCTCGTCCGCATGGAGAATATCGAGCGCCAATAGGTGCGTCTTCATCCTACTATAAATTCTTCCGAGGATTTCGGCGCCCCAGAGCATCCAGTTCGCCAACGTCTGTCGCGAGAGGGGCAACCCCTGATTTTTCAAGAACTGCTCTTGTCGGTAGAGGGGAGTTCCCAGAACGAACTTTTGGAACAGAACGAAAGCGACTGCCGAGGGAGAGGCGAAACTTCCAGTGAAAGCGGGCTTGGGCGCGGGAGCTACGATGAAGGGAACGTCGTTCCCCTCTTTTTGGCAGTTTGGACAGCAACCTTTTTCTCGGATGCGTTTGACGAGCTTGAATTGGGGTGGAATGATCTCGATCTCTCGCTGAACTTCCGTTCCGACGATATGGATCGGACTGTTGCAGGTTTCACAAATCAGATCGTCGCCTTCGAGCGGATAATGCACCTCTTCGACGGGTATGTTTTTGAAGAGTTCTTCGTGGGTTTTTTTCGGTTTTCGTTTGTGCGCGGGGACTTCTATGGTCGGTTCGAGGATTTCGGGTTCAGCGAGTTGTTCGGCTTCGTTGAAAACGAGGACTTCCTGTGTCGGCGTCGACTTTTCGCTTGAGGGTCCGAACTCTCTTGCTTTGGCGAGTTTGAGCTGCTGCTCAAGCCATTCGACGTGGACTTTGAGCAGCAGGTTTTCGTCTTGGAGGGTCTGTTTTTCTTTGACGAGTTCGTTATGATTTTGTCGTTCTTCGTTTGTCATCACTAGACATATTATACCTCAATTCCGTCTAGTATTGCAACGATTGCGCGATAATTTTTATCAGACGACGCCTCTTGCCGCGACGGGTTTGTGCGCCTGTTTCTGTTCGAGTGTCAGTCCTTCGAGGAGCCATTGGAGTTGTCTTCTGTCGATGGCGAGGGTCTGCGTTTTTTTGTCGTCGGGCCATTTGAATCGTCCTTTTTCGAGTCTTTTGTAGTAGAGCCAGAATCCGTTTCGATCCCATCTCAGAATTTTGATTTTGTTCCTCTGTTTGTTGCAGAAGACGAAGAAGCTGTCATTGAAGAGGTCTAGTTGGTAGACTGCTGCCACGATGGCTGTGAGTCCGTCGATGGATTTTCTCATGTCTGTGTTTCCGCAGGCGAGGTAGACTCTGGTTGCGTTTTCGTAGTTTGTCAGCATGTCGTCCTCCCGAGGGTTTCGACGATGTCTCTGAGGAGGTTCGGGTCGAAGCCTTGTCTGACTTCGATTTGCGTTTTTCCGATTGAGAGTTTGATTATTGGGTTGGGTTGGGCGACAGTTTTATCGAGATCGACTGCGAGCCACTGTTGGGTCTCGGGTCTATTGTCGTCTGGTTTTGAGGGTTTGAGTCGTCGTTTCCAGTAGTAGTATTGTCTGAGGGTGCAACCCTGTGTTTCACACCATTGTTTCACGGTCATAGGGCTGGTGGAGCAGGCTTGGAGTCTTGAGCGCCAGAGGGCGGCGGATGAATCTTGAACTAACATGAAGAGAACCTCCTATTTGAGATACCTTCATTATCCTCATTTCGGAATATCATTGAAATATGGGTGTTATTTGACGCTTACCACGAAAGAGCAGTTTCGTGAGGGAAACCAAGAAGAGCTTGCTGTCCTCTACTCAAAACTTGTCAATTTGGGATGCTACCCTGTTCTCAGCAACTCTTGGACTGCGAAAGAACTCTATGCCGAATATCATGTTGAAGAGGTTTATGCCGCCCGCAACATCAACAAAAA
>JANYHP010000309.1 GCA_025359005.1 Hyphomicrobiaceae bacterium
CGGGCCTGAAGATCTACAAACCGTGGCTGGACCAACTGTTCATCGACGAGTTGGGCGGGCGCGCCGAAATGAGCGCGTTCATGACCCAGCACGGCTTCGGCTACAAGATGAGCGCCGAGAAGGCCTATTCGACAGACAGCAACCTGCTGGGGGCTACGCACGAAGCGAAGGATCTCGAGCACCTCGACAGCGGCATCCGCATCGTCGCGCCGATCATGGGCGTGCCGTTCTGGCGGGAGGATTGCCCGGTCAAGGCCGAGACGGTTTCTGTGCGCTTCGAGGAGGGCCGGCCGGTGGCGCTGAATGGCGTGGCCATCGGCGATCTCGTGGCGTTGTTGCTGGAGGCCAACGCGATCGGTGGGCGGCATGGGCTCGGCATGAGCGACCAGATCGAGAACCGCATCATCGAAGCCAAGAGCCGCGGCATCTACGAAGCGCCCGGCATGGCGCTGCTGCATATTGCTTATGAGCGGCTGGTGACCGGCATCCACAACGAGGACACCATCGAGCAATACCGGATGAGCGGCATGAAGCTCGGGCGGTTGCTGTATCAGGGGCGGTGGTTCGACAGTCAGGCGATCATGCTGCGCGAGACGGCGCAGCGGTGGGTGGCGCGCGCGGTTAGCGGCGAGGTGACGCTGGAGTTGCGGCGCGGCAACGACTACTCGATCCTGAACACGGTGAGCCCCAACCTGACGTACAAGCCCGAGCGTCTCAGCATGGAGAAGGTGGAGGACGCACCCTTCACGCCCGCCGACCGCATCGGGCAATTGACCATGCGCAACCTCGACATCATCGACACCCGCGCCAAGCTCGGCATCTACGTGCAGACGGGGCTGCTGGCCGCAGACAAAGGCGCCGCGCTGTACAAGCTGGAAGACGGCAAGAAAGCGGATCGTGGCGAGGGCTGAGCGACGGCGATGAACCTCTCACCGTTGGTCGCTCAGCCACGCATGTCCGCGCGGCGCAACATCACACGCTCTGGTCCAGGCCGTTGCGCTGCACCTCGATGATTCATATCGAAGCTTGACCCAACCTCCCTAACAACGCGCCGGGTCGTCCGCCGTCCACGGCCGGGCCGATGTTTGCCGGGTCGCCTCGCCCAAACCCCTCGCCCCAAAACCCACGCCACGACCATCCGCTGAAGCAAATTGAGTGAACGGGCCTGGCTCGGCTCAGAGCGGCCGCCAGCAGACGCAGCAATGGCTTGGCTGTCGTGTCTGCCAGCGGACATACAAGCCTCAGGGGCCGGTGCCTGATCGAGGACCAGCATTCGCCGAGCTCCGTTCATTCAATGAACTGATGCTTGGTCCTAAAAAATGACCGCAACAATCGGTGTCGCGGTCAAGCAGTGGCGTCCAGAGCAATTCGAGTTCAGCGCTGCATGTTCTTGAACACGTCGGCGAGGCACGCGGCCATATATTCCTTTTCGCTGACGCGATCTGCTGCAGCCATCTTATGGCCGGCCTTGGTCATTGCAGCCGTTTCCGCCGCAGCATCGGCGTTCATGACATAGCCCTGCTTCTTTGCGTCCATTTTAGTCCAGCTGGCTTGGCACGTCGTCGTGTCTGCTGCCGTTACAGGCGCATTGGCGAAATTGAGAACTGCTGCGAGAGCCGCGAGCGAGATAAACTTTTTCATTTTTAGTTTACTCCGATGTTGTGCCGATAATAATCTAGATCTCCGACGCATGGTCGGCGTTATTCTGTTACATTCACCCCGTGACAGGTATGTGAATTTCAATTTCGGACAACGGCTATCCCCGGCTTCTGCACAGAATAAACAAAATATCAAATCCACGACAGCCACCAACGAATATAGCCGCATCCGTTCAAACGTGTTGAGCGGCAATTATTCGATAGCGTCAGGCTATCGAGCCTAGAAAAATATCGCGCAGTTCAGTTAATAATGGTCCCGAATAAAATATCGCGCACCAACTCGCGGTAATTTTGGTTGCAACGTCATGCCAACAGGCTATCGGCGCAGATCGGCATGACGCGTTGATAGCGAACGCCTATCGTTGCAACAAAATGTGACGTGATTTGCGTTGCCCGAGCGACGACCCCGAGATCGATACAGCGGGCCTTAGTCAGATGAACGCACGTGGACGAGCCGACGCTCCACTCTCTCCCTTGGCCATCCCGCCTTCGGAGATGGTCCGCGAGCGACAAATCCGAGCTTGCCGACGCAATGTGTCGTGCCGCGCACGACAGCCAACCTGGCATTGACCGATGCCGGCTGGTTCCAAGGCCATAACGCAACCGGCCGCCAACGAAAATTAGCGTTTGGTCGGCCTGCACGCTTCCATCTGCTTGCGAACGTAGTCTTCCTGCTGCTGCGCTGTTCCCTGGTCTACCGACATGCACCAGCCGAATTGCTTCCGCCTGCTGTCGGTGAAGCGCCGGCCGGCATATCCGCATTGCCAATGCTGGTTCTGGCGCATCGCATTCATCGCAAAACTGGAATACTGGCGACAGTACTGTTCACGAGTGAGGGCTACAGCCTCGCCAGAAAGTGCGGCGAGTGTTGCCGCAACTGCGACGGCCTGGATAATCCGCATGGCGTTTGACCTTTGTTAGAGCGCAATCCAGACAAGCTAAGCATGCTGGTCCCTATTTGAGCAACCAGCCGTATCACACCAGGAACACTGCGGAGGGCAATTTTGAGCGTCGTGCTGTGCGCGCTCAATCATTCAACTCCCTGCCGGGTACTTTCTGGCCCGGGGTGTCAGTTGATCCAAGCTTGTGTAAAAATCGATGATAATCCGACAACCGACGCCGGCGGAATAATCCGGTTTCGGCCGCCCACACACCTGCCGCCAGGCTCGGATTGGCCTGTTTCGGTCGCGCTGAAGGTATCGCCCCGATACAGGCGACACCGTCGCGCGTCCGAAGGAAGTTCAATCCCCACTGTGCCAGTGCTTGAACGGACCGAGCATCCGGCCATGGTAGATCTGGGCGTGCAGGATCAGCAGCAGCAGCAGGATGAGCAGCCAGGCGATCACCACGTCGGAGAGGAAGTGGCCACCGACGGCAACGCGCGAAAACGACACGGCGAGCGTCACCAGTACGGCTGACAGCAGGGCCAGCGGGCGCCAGCGGGGCGGGGCAATGAAGGCGAAGGCGACGATGAAGGCGCTGGCTGCCGCCTCGCCGGAGACGAACGAGCAGCCCCAGCCGCATTGATCGGACAATGTCCAGGCCGGCGTGAAGATGTTCTTGCCGCCGAACTCGGTGACCTGACGCGGGCGGGCGCGGCCCCAGATGGGCTTGAAGATCAGGTTGACCAGCAGGCCCGGGCCAAGCGCCATGGCGGCGGTTACGAACAGCCAATCGGCCCACGGGTGTGGCGAGGGCCAGCGCGCCACGTCAGCCGGTTTCAGGCGCCACCACAAAGCGAGCACCGCGAGGCCGATGCAGACAATCCAGGTGGTGGCGATGCCGATATTGCGGATGACGATCATGGACCGGGTCTGGCCGAGGGGAAAGCCTACGCCTGGGGAATAGAAGGTGCGCGAGACGGCGAGGTCGATGCCGGGGGCGATGATAAAGAGCGCGGACGTGATGGCTAGCGCCAAGGCGCAATAGAGCATCGGCCAATACAGCGGGCCGGCGTCGGGTGCGAAGGCGGGCTTGCGCGCGCGGCTCGGAGATGGCGAAATCGGCATGTCGGATGTTCCAAGGGGCCAAGGCCGGTTGCGACCGGCGGCTCTCGTGATGATGCTTGGCCGCGTTCTGGCCCGGAGAGAGGATGCCATGCAAGGGCGCACACTGGAGTTCTGGTACGAATTCGCGTCGACATATTCGTACCTGTCGGCGATGCGGATCGAGGGGCTGGCTGGGCAGCATGGGGTTTCCGTCGCCTGGAAGCCGTTCCTGCTGGGGCCGATTTTTGCCGCGCAGGGATGGGCGACCTCGCCCTTCACTCTCTACCCGGCGAAGGGGCGCTATATGATCCGCGACATGGAACGACGGGCAGCCGACTACGGCCTTCAGTTCCATGCGCCGATGCCGTTTCCGCAGAACAGCCTGGCGGCGGCGCGGATGGCTCTGGTGGGGGTGGACGCGGGTTGGGCCGGTGCGTTCACGCGGGAGGTTTATCTGGCGCAATTCGCGGGACGTGAAGACATCGGACAGCGGGATACGCTGGAACGCGCACTCGGCCGGACGGCCGCTGCGGCGGGCGGCCTTGATTTGGCCGGAATTTTCGCGCGATCTGCAAGTCAGCTGGTTAAGGATCAACTCAAGGAACAAACGTCGCAGGCTCAGACGCTTGGCGTTTTTTGGTGCCCCGTCGTTCCGTTGCGCGGACGGCGAGCTGTTCTGGGGCGATGATCGCCTGGAGCAAGCTGTGGCTTGGGCGCAACGGTTGTGAACAACTATTCATCACGCGGCCGTGTTTTCGGCGCCGGATATGGTGTAGATGTCTCCATAGGCATCAACCACTGGAGACGACTGCCGTGATCATGAAATCGACCTGGACCAAGAGCGTATCGGCAGCTGCCGGTGTGCTCGCAATCATGACTGTGGCCGCTTCGGCCCAGACCGCGCCGACGGCTCCTGCTGCACCGGCCCCGGCTGTTGCTGCGCCGAAGGCTGCTGCTCCGGCCGTCAAGGCGCCGGCAACTCCCGTCGCACCGAAGGCTGCTGCTCCGGCTGCCAAGGCCGCTGTGGTCTGCAAGGGCATGGAAGAAACGACTTGCAAGGGTGAAGCGACCGCTTGCGCCTGGATCGTCCCGACCAAGATCGAGAAGAGTGGCAAGGCTGACAAGGCATACTGCCGCCGCGTCGCCGGCATCGCGAAAAAGGCCGCCGACGCCAAGAAGGCGACCAAAGACGCGCTCGTCAAGGCAGGCGCTGCTGCCAAGGCGGCTGTGACACCGGCTGCTCCGGCCGCCGCTCCCGGCGCACCGGTCCCGGCCAAGAAGTAATCTGGTCCATTGCCCCGGCGACGAGCCGGGGACTTCACCGGAAAAAGGCCTGCAACGGGAAACCGCTGCAGGCCTTTTTTTGCATTCGATGACTGCGTCGCCTGCGCTGGCGCAGTGCTATTTCTGGATCATTTCTGAACCATGGGACGGCCGCCCGCGCCGGTTTTTTGTGCTGTAGATGTGCCGGGACGTGCACCGGAGCCGGTGGTTGCTGCGGGCCCGTGACTACCCATTCCGGCCATGCGGCCCGAGAAGAGCCAGTAAACCAGGCCACCGAAAAAGCCACTGGTGAGGAAGGCGACGAGCGGATAGTTGCTGGCGGCGATCGACCAGGCAGCCGAGGGCGCCTCGCTCTGATACTGGGCGAGGTAGCCGAGCAATGCGATGCCCATGCCGGCGGCAGCGTGATAGGCCCAATCGCGCCAGCGACGGGCTTCGCTGAAAGCGATGGCAACGAACGCGAACGGCGCCGAGAACAGCGCGATGTGGCTGGCGACCGGCATGGCGAGGGCCAGCTTGTCGTTGGCGAGGTCGCCCTGCATGGCGGCCAGGTCAGATGGGGTCCAGGCGAACAGGACCGTGCTCAGGCCGGCAGCGAGACAGGCCAGCAGGAAGCCGAGCAGTACGCGAAAAATCAGGCCCATTTTTTCAAGTCCTCTGGGAACAACAACGAATTGGTTCCCATGATTTAAACCGCTTGGGGTGGGGAACTCAATGCCAATCGAGAGCGAGGTTAACGCGAGCGCGCTCCGGAAAACGGCGTTCAGCGGTCCTGGGGAGGTGCAACCGCAGCGTCCACGGCTGGGTCGGCGGCTGGCGTTCCGATTTGGCGCTCGCGTGCCCTAATTTTGGTGCTCTCACTCTTGAGCTGGCCGCAGGCGGCGAGAATGTCGCGCCCGCGGGGGGTGCGGACGGGGCTCGCGTAGCCCGCCGCGTTCACATACTCGGCGAACGTTTCGATCTGACCCCAGTCGGAGCATGTGTAGCGGGTGCCTGGCCAGGGGTTGAATGGGATGAGGTTGATCTTGGACGGAATGCCGGCCAGCAACTTTACCAGGG
>JANYHP010000244.1 GCA_025359005.1 Hyphomicrobiaceae bacterium
GATCGCCCATGCTGCCCTCGGCGGGAGCGGCCAAGCCGCGCATCCGCGCAATGACGAACCGGGGTTCCAGGCGGCGCAGCGCTTCCGCCAGTTCGGCATGCGTGCCGTGAGCGACGCGGGCGTCTGACAGCACCACGCACGCGCGGCCTGCATCATCGCCCTGCGGCAGCGCCAGCCGGATAAAGCCGTCCATCTCCTCTGTTTCAGCCGGCGTAGCGCCGGCCAGCAGCAACCGGATCGTCCGCGGCGACGCGACACAAGCCCCCGCCAAACGTTCCGCGGCCCGCAGCATCTGGCTGAACCGATCGATCGTCTCCACGACAACGACGACATCGCCCTCGGTCGCCGCGGTCCCATTCGCGCCGACGACACAAAGCCCCGTGGCCCCGCTCGTGCTCTCCAGCACTTCAGCCAACCACGCCCCATCGCGCGGCCCCACCGGCTCGGCCAGGCACACGATATTCCACGGGCCTTCGGCAGTGCAGGCGTCCGCCAGCGCGCGCTCGTAATGATCGCGGGTGGGCGTCACTGTGATCGTCGCACCAGCCCGCCGCGCGGCCGCTTCAAGGATCGTCTGCGCGGCCTGCGTTTCCGAACTCTGCCCGCCACTGATCTCGGCGAGCGACAGCGGCGCGATGCGGCCGCCATGGCTGACCGCCCGCGCGAAGCCATGATCGGTCAGCGCCCGCACATCGGCGCATTCGATGAGCAGAGCCTCCAGCGCCGCGTCGAAACCGCGTGCGATCACCATCGCAGCGTCAATAGCGGCGGGGTGGGGCATGCCGGTGCGGGCGGCGAGCAGCACGCGACCACGGCCCTCGCCGCTGGCTGCGACGTGGATCAACTGCGGATGGGCAAGACGGTGCTGCATCAGCTGCCTGCACGCTCGTCGGAGATCGTGCCGAACGCCCGCGCGCGGTCGGCGAATTGCTTCAGCCGCGCCTCGACGCGCCCATTGATGCTGTCGGCCGGGTAGGCGCCGCCCACGTCGCGTTGCCCCGCAGCGATACCCGTCAGGATCTCGATGCCCTGATCGATCGTGGCGACGCCGAAGATGCGGAACGTGCCTGCCTCGGCGGCCGCAACCACGTCATCGCGCAGCATCAGATGCTGCACATTTGCCTCCGGGATCAGCACCCCTTGCTTTCCGGTCAACCCGCGCGCCTGACACAGATCGAAAAAGCCCTCGATCTTGTGATTGACGCCACCGATCGCTTGCACGTCGCCGCGTTGGTTGACTGAGCCGGTCACTGCAAACCCCTGCTGGATCGGCGCATCCGCCAGCGCCGACAGCAGCGCGTAGATTTCGGTCGACGATGCGCTGTCGCCATCGACGCCGCCGTAGGACTGCTCGAACGTCAGCGTGGCGGCGAGCGCCAGCGGCGTTTGCTGCGCGTAGCGGCCGGCGATGAAGCCCTGCAGGATCATCATGCCCTTGGTGTGCGTCGCGCCGCCGAGCTTGGCCTCGCGCTCGATATCGACGATGCGCCCCTGCCCCATGCCGACCCGCGCCGTGATGCGGCTTGGCCGCCCGAATGCGAAGTTGCCGATCTGCAAAACCGCGAGGCCGTTGATCTGGCCAGCCACCGCCCCGTCGGTATCGACCAGCACGATGCCACGCTCGACAGCCTCCTGCGATTGCTCCTTGATGCGGTCGGCGCGCCGGATCTGCGCGGCCACCGCCGCCTCCACGTCACTGCCGTCAATCGACGCATGCGCCGCCTTGCGCGCCCAGTAATCGGCCTCACGCACCAGATCGGAGATGTAGCCGATTTCAACCGAGATCTTCTCCCGGTCATCCGCTAGCCGCGCGCCCTCTTCAATGATGCGGCCGACGCCCGACGCCGCCACCGGCAGCAATTTATGCTCGTCGACGATCGAGGCGATCACGCCGGCATACGCCCGGTCGTTCTCCGCCGAACGCGGGATGGCATCGTCAAAATCGGCCTGAACCTTGAAGAGGCCGAGAAAATCAGGATCGTGTTGGGCAAGCAGGTAGTAGGTCTCGCGCTCGCCCGTCAGGATCACCTTGACGTCGAGCGGGATCGGCTCGGGATCAAGTGTCTGCGGCACGATGCCGATGCCAGCTGTCTCCTGCGGCGGCTCGATGCGGATTTCGCGCGCCTTGAGCGCACGCTTCAAGGCTTCATAGGCGAACGGCGACTGCACCATGCGGCGCGCATCCACCAGCAGATAGCCGCCATTGGCCCGATGCAGTGCCCCCGGCTTCATCAGCAGAAAATCAGTGAGCAGTGTGCCCCCCTGCGCAACATGCTCGATGCGGCCGATGAGATTGCCGTAGACCGGGTTCATCTCCTCGATCACCGGCGCACCACTGGCTTGCTTGCTGTCGCCCTCACCAGGCGTCTGGCCAACCATGACGTTGACCATGTACCGCCGATAGCGCGGATCACGCGCCGCATCCGTCGGCTGCCGGATCGGGCCCTGATCGTCCTCGCCGCTCGGCAGGAACAGTGCGATGTTGCGGACCAGATCCTCGCCCATCTCGTTCAAATGCTGGATCACGGACGGCACGTCGCCGAAGGCTGCCGCAACATCCTCCAGCGCCGCGGTAACGACGGCACGCGCCACTTCGGCATTGAGTTCGGCAACCTTGGCGCGCCGTTCCTTTTCCGATTTCGGCAGGCGTTCGAGGATGGCGGCAAGTTCGGCTTCCAGCGCCGCGATCTGCGCCTGCTTTTCGGTGCGCATCCCTTCCGGCAGCGCATTGAACGTCTCCGGCTTGACGACCTTGCCCTCGTGCATCGGCGCCAGTGCAAAACCCTGCGGTGTGCGCAGCACGGCAATATTCTGCGCCGCAGCCTTTTTGGTCAGCGCCTCGAGCGCGGTTTCCTGCACGCCTTGGAAGCTCGCATCGATGGCACGGCGACGCGCCTGATAGTCCTCGCTTTCGACCAGCGCCGGCACCACGCCGCGCAATTCGTCGATGGCCGCGACCATGGCGTGCCCGAGTGCCCGGGCGCGGCCCGGTGGCAGGCGCAGCGCCCGCGGCCGGCTCGGCTCTTGGAAATTGTAGACGTAGGCCCAATCGTCTGGCAGCGGTCGCGCCGCAGCCTTGTCCACCAGCTGGGTCTTGAGCGCCGTGCGTTTGCCGGAGGCTGGCGGGCCGAGCACGAAGATGTTGTAGTCCATCGCCGTCATCTCGGTGCCGAAGGCGATGGCTTCGAGCGCACGCTCCTGCCCGATCAAGCCGCGGATCGGCGCGATGTCGGCAGTCGTTGCAAAGCCCAGAGACGTCGGATCAACGCGGCGGCGCAATTCGCTCGCCGGCAACGGCGCGAGCGCTGTCGTGTCGTTCCCCGCGGCGCGAACGCCACTGAACCCGAGGCCCTGCGTCCATTTGGCAATACCGGACGGGGCTTCGGCCTGCACCGCGCCCTGGCCCGCCGCCTTGTTCTTGGGACCCCACCGAAAGACCATACCCACCCCGCTCTCGCCATGCCGTGCATCACTCCAGATCGGCACGGAAAAAGCGACAGGAAAAGGGCAACGGGCGGTCCATCATCGCTCAAAGATGCCGATCGAATGCAAACGTGACCTGCAGGCCCCACTTGTCAACCGCCGACCGGGCGTGCAGCGATGCCTCACAGTCGTGCTGAGCAGCCGCGCGGACGAAGGCCACCGTGATCGATACACCAGACAGCATCGCAACCCTGGTCGACGACGGCCGCCAGTCCGAGGCAGCCCTTGCCATCGCGCGCGGCGCCAGCCGCTGCCTGCTGGCACACGGCTTTGCGCGCTTGACCGAACTGACACTCGCCAACGGCCGCCGCGCCGACCTGATCGCGCTCAACAACAAGGGCGTCATCATCATCGCCGAGGTCAAATCGAGCCTCGCTGATTTTCGCGCCGACCAGAAGTGGCCGGAGTATCGCGACTATTGCGACCGCTTCTATTTTGCCGTGGCGCCGGATTTCCCGGTTGATGTGCTGCCGCCCGATACCGGCCTCATACTCGCCGACCGATACGGCGGCGAAATCGTACGCGCAGCCCCCGAGCACAAACTCGCCGGCGCCCGACGCAAGGAAGTGACGCAACGCTTTGCCCGCATCGCAGCCTTGCGCTTGCAGGGGATCGCCGACCCCGAACTCGGCCTGCGCGAGTGAGGCGATAACGGTCTTCAGCCGCGCGCGTGCATGATGGTTTCGAGGGCTGTGTTGACCGCCGCGGTCGCAGCGACCAGCCCCTGGTCACCGCCGAATTCCTTGGGCCGCAGCTGACGCGCCGTGAACGCAGCATCGACCGCCGCCTCGAGCATGACGGCTGCGTCCCCGAGCGCCGCGTGCCCGGACCGCACCGACAGCCAATCGAGCATCATGGCGGCCGAGAGGATCGTGGCGGTCGGGTTCGCCAGATCGCACCCGGCGATATCCGGCGCCGAGCCGTGCGCTGGCTGGAACAGGCCGTGGCTGTCGCCAAGTTCGGCGCACGGCGCCATGCCCATCCCGCCAACCAGACCGCCGCCGAGATCGGACAGTATGTCGCCGAACATGTTCTCCATCACCAGCACGTCGAAGTCCCACGGCCGCCGCACCAGATCCAGCGCCTGCGCGTCCACGTAGTTGTGAGCCGCAGTAATATCGGGGTTCAGCCGCGCGCGCTCGTCGAAGATCTTGCGGAAGAAGGCGAACGCGCGGAACACGTTGGCCTTGTCGACGCACGTGACGAGGCCCTTGCCACCCTTAGCCTTGCGGCGGCGGGCTATCTGGAAGGCTGTATCGCACAGCTTTTCCGTCGTGGGCCGCGTGATGCGCAACGTCTCGCGCGCCTCGCTGTCGCCGATCACCTCACCGCGCCCCTGGGTGTAGAACAAACCTTCCGTGCTTTCGCGTAGGATGACGAGATCAATTTTTTCGGCACGCGGATCGGCCAACCGCCGCAAAGTATTGGGAAACGCCTTCACCGGCCGCACCCCGGCGTACAAGCCGAATTCCTCGCGCATTCTCAGATGCGGCGCGATCTCGGTGCCCGACGGCAACCGCACGTCGGGCAACCCCATGGCGCCGAGCAGGATGGCGTCAGCCGCGCGCGCGCATTCGAACGCCGCCTTGGAGCAATCCTCGCCGCACTCACGATAGTAGGCCGCACCGCAGTCGCGCCGGACATCGAACTTGAAAGAGAACGATCCGAAGTGCGCGGCGAGCGTGTCCAGCAACGCCATTGTCGGCGGCAGGATTTCCACACCGATGCCATCACCCGGCAAAGTCGCGATCGTGAAGGTGGTATTCGCAGACGGCATCGGGGACTCCGTGGATCGCACGAGTGTTCCTTATGGCGCCGACATTTGCTCTCGAACAAGCCTCAACGGGAAGCAAATGTCGGCGCCGGAACACCAGCGCCGTCAGCGTAGGCCTCGCGTCTCGGGGAAGTCAAAAAGCGCACCGCCGCCCCACCCACCCCGAACAAAAAACTGAGGGTCCGGGAGCTGTGCTCC
>JANYHP010000255.1 GCA_025359005.1 Hyphomicrobiaceae bacterium
ATCGCCCCACCCCCCCCAGACGGGTTTCAAAAGGGCTATGCCCTTTTGTGGGGTCAAGGGGCGAAGCCCATTGTCTTTGCCGCCGCAACCGACCAACTCACCCACGCCCCGCCCGCTCAGCCAGCAGATGGGCGGCGGCACTCACCATAAGCGCGATCATGACCAGGATGAGCCCCAATGCCAGCGCGAGCGCGATTTCGCCCTTGCCCGTCTCAAGCACGATTGCCGTGGTCAGCGTCCGCGTATCACCGCGAATATTGCCCCCCGCGATCGTAATCGCGCCGACCTCGGCGATTGCCCGGCCGAAGGCGGCCAGCGCCACCGTCACCAACGCCGTCCGCTCCATGCCGAGCAGGATGGCAATACTGCGCAGCCGTCGGGCGCCATCGATGCGGAGGGCATCGCCATAGTCGCGCCACGCGCCCGCAGTCGCCCGGTGCGTCAGTGCCACCACGATCGGCAAGGTCAGCAGCGTCTGCGCCACCACCATGGCTTTGGTCGTGAAGAGCCAGCCGAGCGCCCCCAGCGGCCCGGCCCGCGAGAAAACCAAAAATACGATCAGGCCCACCACGACCGGCGGCAGGCCGAGCAGCGCATTGACTGCGATCAGGGCGGCACGCCGGCCGCGGAAGGGCTGCATCGCCAGCAGCGCGCCCAACGGGCCGCCGGCCAGGCACGCCAGCGCCGTCGCCGTCAGGCTTACCGACAGCGACGTCGAAGTCGCCGCCACGACATCCCGGTCGCCTGAGATAATCAGCCTGACGGCCAGCGCCAGGGCCTCTCCGACACTGTCCATGGTCAGCACGTCACCGTTTCGCGACGGGAAAGAACAGCGTCTCGCCGCCGACTGTGTACGACGCGATCGCTTCCTGTCCGGCCGGCGACACCAGCCAGTCGTGCCAGAGGCGGGCCTCGGCGCCGCGAATGTGGTCACCCTTGGCCGGGTTGACCAGCAGGCTGCTGTAGGGGTTCTGCAGCAGCGAGTCGCCATCGGCGAGCAGGACCAGCCCCAGGCGGTTGTTGAAGCTCGCCCACGTGCCGCGATCGGCGATGATGTAGGCGTCCAGCGCCGCCGCGGTGTTGAGCGCCGGCCCCATGCCTGCGCCGGCTTCCCGATACCAGCCGGCGCCGTCACGGCTCACGTCGAACGGCAGTTGTTTCCAGAGGCGCAACTCAAGCCGGTGGGTGCCGCTGTCGTCACCGCGAGACAGAAAGGGGGCTTTCGCCGCAGCGATCCGCCGCAGGGCTTCTTTGGCATCGCGCAGACCAGCAATTTTCGCCGGGTCGGCTTTTGGACCGATCATGACGAAATCGTTGGCCATCACATCGCGACGATCGTGCGCATGCCCCGCGGCCACCAGCGCGTCTTCACCTGGCCGGTCGTGGACAAGCAGCGCGTCGGCGTCGCCGCGGCGGCCAAGTTCGAGCGCCTGCCCGGTGCCGACGGCGATCACCCGAACCTCGATGCCCGTCGCCGCGCGGAAAAGCGGCAGGATGTGACCAAACAGTCCCGACTGCTCCGTCGACGTGGTCGAGGCAACCGTGATGGCTCGAGACTGGGCCTTGGCGCTTACACTCTGGCTCAACCATGCCGCCACCGTCAGCAGCACGCAGCTCACAACCCATCGCCTTGCAGTGTTCGTCACAACAACGTCCCAACCAACACCCTGCCGGCGCCTTGTAGGTTAGGTTAGCTGCGTTTCAGCGGCGTAACCCAACATTGTTTGCGCCGATGTATGATGTTGGGTTGCGGCGGCGTAGGGCCGCCTAACCCAACCTACGCACTCCGCACGATCACCTACAGCAACGTGCCTTTCAGAACGACATAGGCAATCGTGAAATAGATCACCAGCCCGGTGACATCGACCAGCGTCGCCACGAACGGCGCCGACGCGCTCGCCGGATCAAAGCCCAACCGCTTGAGAGCGAACGGCAGCATGGATCCCGCCAGCGAGCCGAACGTCACGATGCCGATCAGCGCCAGCCCGACGGTCAGCGCCACCAGGAACCAGTGGTCGCCGTAGTTGAACAGCCCTGTCTTCTGCCACACCACGATCCGCACGATGCCGATGATGCCGAGCAGCGCACCCAACGCCAGCCCGGTCGGAACTTCGCGCACCGCCACCCGCCACCAGTCGCCGAGCTTGATCTGCCTGAGTGCCAGCGCGCGGATGATCAGCGAGGTCGCCTGCGATCCGGAGTTGCCGCCCGAACTCATGATCAGTGGGATGAACAGCGTCAGCACCACGGCTTTCTCGAGTTCGCTCTGATAGTTCTGCATGGCCGTCGCGGTCAGCATTTCCGACAGGAACAGCGCCGCCAGCCAGCCGCCGCGCTTCTTGATCATCTCCATGAAGCCGATCTGCATGTAAGGCCCGTCGAGGGCCTCCATGCCGCCCATCTTCTGCGCGTCCTCGGTGCCTTCGGCGACGATGGCGTCGATGACGTCGTCCACCGTCACGATGCCGAGCACGTGACGGTCGGCATCGATCACCGGCACGGCCAGCAGGTCGTAGCGCGAAATCAGCCGCGCAACTTCTTCACGGTCCGTTTCCGGCGTCACGGTGATCGGCGTGCGGTTGTTGGCGACCGACAGCACGCTCGCCTTGCGGTCGGCAATGACGAGCTGACGCAGGGAAACGACCTGTTGCAGCGTCTTGTCGCTCGGATGCATGAGGTAGATCGCATAAACCGTCTCGCGCGCACCGCCCACGTCCTTGATGTGAGCCAGTGCCTGCTCGACCGTCCAGTCGGCCGGGATCGAGACGAAATCCGTCGTCATGATGCCGCCGGCGCTGTCGCGAGGGTAGGCCATGATGCGCTCGATGGAGGCGCGCGTCGCCGGGTCGAGATGCTCGCGCAGCGCTTCCTGGTGATCCTTGTCCATGTGGCGGAAGATTTCCGCGCGCCGGTCGGGGTGCATCTCGGCGAGCAGGCCACCCGCGCAGCCGTGCGACAATAGCTCCATCACGGCGGAGCTGTTGGCGAGACCGGGCGTATTGAACAGGCTGATGCGCGCCGCCTCGGGCAGATGCTCGATCACGCCCGCCGCCAGCCGTGGCTCGAGTTGGTTCAGCGCCTCGATCGCCTCGACCGGATGCAGCGCCTTGATGCTGTCGGCCACCGCGGACGGATGTGCCGCCGCCTGCCCCAGCGCCCGCGTCACCTCCGGCGTCAATCCGTTCAAACCCTGCATGTCAGTCCCCCCGGGGTGCCGCACCGTATTTATCCGGAGCTAGTACGGGTGCAACGGTGACGGCAAGGGGCGCGCGTCTGACTGCGATCAAATTTTTCAGCGCCGGGCGGCTGGCAAATGAACCGCGTGCGCCAATTTCCGCCTTCCGCGCGCCGCACTGCATGGATTCTGCCTCTCAACATCCCCGCACGCACCGCCTTGACATTCGCTAGCCCCTGCCGCACTAGACAGCGGCCTTCGGGCGCGTAGCTCAGCGGTAGAGCACTACCTTGACATGGTAGGGGTCACAGGTTCGATCCCTGTCGCGCCCACCAGCCTTCCAAACGCCCACCGTCCAGATCGCTGGACAGATGTGGCGTGTCGTTGTGTTTGGGACCGAGCGGTCTTGATCGCATCTGGAGCGGGCTGGTATGACACGAGACACCGGCGACCGGGCCAAGCCCGGAGGCCCATTGCATGGACTGACGACGATGAAAGTGCGCAATTCTCTGAAGTCCCTGCGGGCTCGCCATCGCGACAACCGTCTCGTGCGCCGCAAGGGCCGCGTCTACATCATCAACAAGACCAACCGCCGCTTCAAGGCCCGCCAGGGTTGAGCGTTGCGGGGGTGGCTGCCGACCGGCGCCGCCTCTTGTTGTTGCCTTGTTTCTCGCGCATTCTCCGACGCTGGTCCCTTTTGCGGTTCTCGTCCAACATGCGTAGCGAACTTGCCATTTTGCTGGTAGCAGCCATCTCGGTCGTGCCCCTGGGTGGGGTGAGCGCCGCGGGTCCCAGCCGTGGCTTTTCGGCGTCTGGCGTTCTCACCGTTCAGAGCCGGCCGCAGTCCGACCCACCCGCGGTGTCGCCGCCCCAGAAGGGTGATGCACCCAACGGCACTGCCCCGAAACAAGAGACGCCCAAGGCGGACCCGCCCAAGCGCGGCGCCCGGCCCGGCCCTGGCGTCGGGTCTCAGGCCGGTGCTGCGGCCAAGAAGCCAGCGGACAAACCCGGCCTCGCCGTCGCACAGCCCCGCTCGGCCGCAGAGCGCGATCAGGCCCTCGCCAACCTCTATGCCCACCTCGCGACCGCCGAGGATGAGGCGCAGGCCAAGACCATCGCCGCCTCTATCGAAGCATTGTGGGCCACCCCCGGCAGCGACACGATCAGCTACTTGATGCAACGGGCCAACGGCGCCCTGCATGGCAAAAACGTGGAACTGGCCATTCAGCTTTATGATCGCGCAGTCGCCTTAGCCCCCGACTATGCCGAGGCCTGGAGCCAGCGGGCGGGCGCGCATTTCATCGCCAAGGATTATGAGCGCGCGATGGGCGATGTGCGCCGGACCTTGGCGCTGGATGCCAATCATTTCCGCGCGCTCGACGGATTGTTCCATATCCTGCACGAGACTGGCCGCAAAAAAGAGGCGCTGAAGGTCGGGCGCCAGTTGCTTGAGGTGCATCCGTTCAACGAGGGCACACGACAACGCGTCGACGAGCTTGCGCGCGAACTCGAAGGTCGCGGCATTTGAGCGGCGAACAGGTTGGACACACGACAGACGCCTCCAGCCGGTTCATCTGGCCACCGGTCATCTATGGCTCGGCGGCGCTGGTTGCCGCCGGGCTTGCGTGGCACGCGCCTTGGCC
>JANYHP010000305.1 GCA_025359005.1 Hyphomicrobiaceae bacterium
CGCCGTAACGGTTTCATTCGTCACCGTTTTCACGACGTCAGGACCGGTGACGAACATGTAGCTCGTGTCCTTCACCATGAAGATGAAGTCGGTCATGGCCGGCGAGTAGACGTCGCCACCCGCGCACGGCCCCATGATGACACTGATCTGCGGCACCACGCCGGAGGCCAGCACGTTGCGCAGGAACACATCGCCATAGCCGCCAAGCGCTGCGACACCTTCCTGGATGCGGGCGCCGCCGGCGTCGAACAGGCCGATGATGGGCGCGCGGTTCTGCAGCGCCATGTCCTGGATCTTGGTGATTTTCTTGGCGTGCGCTTCCGACAGCGAACCGCCGAACACGGTGAAGTCCTTGGCGAACACGTAGACGACGCGGCCGTTGATGGTGCCCCAGCCGGTGACGACGCCGTCGCCGGGGATCTTGGTCTTTTCCATGTCGAAGTCGATGGAGCGATGCTCGACGAACATGTCGAACTCTTCGAACGAGCCGTTGTCCATCAGCAGATCGATACGTTCGCGAGCGGTGAGCTTGCCGCGCTTGTGCTGGGCGTCGATACGGGGCTGGCCGCCGCCAAGGCGGGCCGTGCCACGCCGGCGCTCAAGCTCGTTGAGGATGTCTTTCATGGTCGAGGCCCCGCGTGCAAAATCCGGCATCGCTGGGGCGAGCCCCGGCGCTCCGCTGGATAGCACGCGGCGCTTTCAGCGCAACTCCGACTTTGGAAGCTCGCGGACCGTCCTGAGACGCGGGCTGTTTTATTGGCGCATATTCTGCTCGGCACATTTTCCGGACCAAATCGGGGTCCATTTTGCTCGAGACTGCGCTATGCAACCCGGCGCACGGGGGCATGGCCGGAGAGCAGGGCCTTGACGTCCCAGGGGGGCAGCTCGATGAGGCCGGGGCCGGGCACATAGGCCGGCGCAATGCGGCGGCGCGTCTCCACGCACCAGACGATCATCTTCTGGAGGAAATCACCAACCGGCACGCGGGATGCCAGCGTGTGGCCCCAGGCGCCGTCGATGGCACGTTCGGCGCTGGCGCGGTCGGTGAAGACGGGCAGCGCTTCGCCACCGGCCGGATGGCGGGTCAGCACGGTGGCCGGCGTATCGGCGGCCTTCAGCACCCAGACCTGGCGCGTTTTGGCGGCGCTTTCAACAAACTGTTCGATCAGCCGGCGGCGCACCTGCTGGTCGAGATCGTGGGCGGCGAATTCCGGCTCGGCCGGGCTGTCGGACCAGTTGCCGCCGATCAGCCGGCCCTCGTCGGCGAGCTTGGGGAGATGGCGGGCCAGCAGCGTGTCGATAGACAGCGCCGTGATCTTGGGGGCTTGGACAAGGGCATCGGCCCAGCGGGCGGCTTCGTCGCGGTCGGTCCACATCAGTTCCACATCCACGCCGCGGCGGCGCGGTGACGGCACGCGGGCGATGCCGGCGGCCCCTTCGACCACGTAGGCGCCGCCGCTCGATGCCAGATCGCGGACGAACGCCGTGCGCGCCTGCAACTCCTCGAGATTGACCACGGCCATGAAGCGGACCCTACAGACGAGCGCTGCGAACGGCGGCTGGACCAACGCCCCAGGAGCGTGGATTCAGCTTTCATCAATTGTTGTGACAGCAAATGGTTAAAAGATTTTCACCAACTGTCGCGAAATTGGACGGATCTTAGCGGCTCCGGTGAAGCGCCAGCCGCGGTCCCTGGATCTGGTAGAGCGTCAGCGCGGTGGCAACCGCGAGATTGAGGCTATCCAGGCGCCCGGCCATGGGGATTTTGACGAGCCGGGTGCACGCCGCCGTGGTGACGTCCGAGAGGCCCGGTCCTTCGCCGCCCATCACCAGCAGGGTTGGCCCGCGATAGCGCACCGACCGGAAATCGTCGGTGGCGTCGAGGTGCGTGCCAACCGTATCGCCGGGCCAGGCGGCCATGAGCGTGTGCAACGCGGCATGTTCCATCCGCACCAGCGGCATCGCGAAGATCGAGACCATGGTGGCGCGCACGCACTCCCGGCTCCATGGATCGCAACAGGTGCCTGCGAGGATAATGCCGGCCGCGCCCGCCGCGTCCGCGGTGCGCACGATGGTGCCAAGGTTGCCGGGATCGCGGATCTCTTCCAGCGCCAGCCAGGTCTGATCCGAGGCGAGGGCGGATGGTTCCGGAGCGATCGCCCAGGTCTGCCGGAAGACGCCCAGCATGGTCTGCGGATTGTCCTTGGCGGACAGCTTTTCGAGGATGGCCGGCGTGACCTCCAGAACCTCGGCGCCGCGCGCCAGGGCCGCATCGACCAGCGTGCGCGGTGCGCCTGCGTCGGCGCTACCCGCGCGCACGACGAGCGTCTCGGGGTGGATGCCATGCTCGGCCGCGCTGATCAGGATCGAGGCGCCTTCGGCGACGAACAGCCCGGTTTCCCGGCGCGACTTGCGCATCTCCAGCGCTTTGATGGCTTTGACCCGGTCGTTGCTCAGCGAGGTGATCGTGTGCAGGGTCATGGGGCGGCACCCGCAGCGCTCGCTTGCGCGTGTAAGGGGCTTTCGCCCCTTACGATCCCCAACGAGGGGCGCGCCCCTCGACGCGCGCTCTTTAGGGGACGCGGCACTGCCTGAGTGTTGTGCTCAGAGACGGTGCGGGTCCAGGGCGGCCAGCCCTGGTCGGAGAGCGCGAGAGGTGAAACCTCTCGTTCTTGGTTGTGGCCGTTTTTGGCGACCGCACGACGGCGAACCGCATTGGCCAAAGCCCGGGCCTGGGGGGCACGCGTCGTCACAGCGCGCTCCAGCGGGTGAAGAGCGAGGTCGGCAGCAGGCGCTGGGCGCCGGTTTCGACGAGCGCCAGTTCGCCCGTCTCGAACGTGCCGGGGCGCTCGGCGAGGCATTCGCGCGCGAGGCCATCGATGGCGAGTGCCGACGCGCGGATCGCGTACGACGTAACGATCAGCGCGGCATATTTCGGCGCCAGCAGCTTTTCGCAATCGCGCAGCAACTGCGGCATGTGGGTGAAGAAATCCCACACCTCGCCCTCAGGCCCGCGCCCGAACTTCGGCGGATCGACGAGAATGACGTGATAGGTCTTGCCCCGCCGCACCTCGCGCGCGACGAACTTGCGCGCATCATCGAGAATCCATCGGAGCGGCTTTTCTCCGAGCTTGGACGCAGCCTGGTTTTCTTTGGCCCAGCCGATGGCTTTCTTCGAGGCATCCACGTGCGTCACGTCGGCGCCGGCGCGCGCCGCGATCAACGATGCAGCGCCGGTATAGGCAAACAGGTTCAGCACGCGCGGCTGCTCACCGCGCACGGTCTTGAGATGATCCGCCATCCACTGCCAGTGCGGCACCTGCTCGGGGAACAGTCCGAGGTGGCGGAAGCTCATCAACCGGCATTGCAGCGTCACGCCCATCACCTCGACTGGCCACGTCGCTGGCAGCGGCTTGGTGAAGCGCCAGCGGCCGGCCTCGCCGTCGTCGTCGTCCGTGCCGGCCTTGAAGGTGGCGTCCGCGCGCAGCCAGGCGCCCGGCACCAGATGCTGCTTCCACAGCGCCTGCGGATCGGGCCGGTCGAACGTATAGCCCCCGAACCGTTCCAGCTTCCGTCCATGCCCGCTGTCGAGCAGCGCATAGTCCGGCAGTCCCGCCATGGTCAGCAGGGTCAGCGCGCGCGGATGTCGATCAGGCAACGGCATGGGCATCGGGGGGGGCTCGCTGGGGCTTGCTGGCAGCGAGCCCCTGATAAGCCGTCGCCGCAGCGGTGGCAAATGGGAGGGCGGCGGCCACGTGCTCCACACCCTCTTGCAACCGCCGCCGCCGGCTGCGCGACTGGCTGATAAGCCGCCGTCAGCTGCCGCCACATGCCCAGTTTCGCAATGGCACGGGATCGACGCGGCAAAGACGACGAAAGGCTTCGGCGCGTAGGGTGCAATAGGCGAAGCCGTATTGCACCGTGTTCCCGGGCGAAGGCGGCGCAATACGCTGAAACGCTCTTGCGCCCTACGGCCGCGTCCCAATTTCTCACACCTGCCCCATCCCGACATTCGGCGCAAAATCTCTGCCAGCGACGTGACCCGGCTATACGCGAACGCGCCTTGCGGGCACCGGACAGGTGCCGCCCCAGTGTCCGAGGTTGACACACTCCTCGTTCGCGCGGACGTGCGCGA
>JANYHP010000332.1 GCA_025359005.1 Hyphomicrobiaceae bacterium
GCAGCCTCGGCCGCAAGGGTCAATTGTCGGATGCCGTCGGACCCCTTGGCACCCAGCGTGGCCGCGCGCTAGTGTTCCGGCGCTGACATTTGCTTCCCTTCGCGGCATGTTAGTGAGCAAATGTCAGCGCCATAAGGAACACTAGCAACATTAGGTTTCTAGTGCAGCTGTTGCATCTGACGTTTGGTCACCAGTCTTGCCGCAAACGGGTACCAAACGTCAGATGCGCTGCACTAGTAGAGGACGCGGGTCCGCCGCTGGAGCGGCCGGCGAGCGGGACAACAGCCACGTGCGGCAGGCGTTTACCATTGGCGGCGTGGCAATCGAGGCGGGGCAGCGGCGCATCGTCGACCTGCCCGTCTCGAAGCTGTCGAACCACACGCCCGTGACCTTGCCGGTGCACGTGCTGCACGGACACCGGCCCGGGCCGACCATGTTCGTATCGGCGGCCATCCATGGCGATGAACTCAATGGCGTCGAGATCATCCGCCGTGTTCTGCGGACGCTACAACCCGGCAACATCGCGGGCACCTTGCTGTGCGTGCCGGTGGTCAATGCCTATGGGTTCATCGGCCGGTCGCGCTATCTGCCCGACCGGCGCGATCTCAACCGCTCGTTCCCAGGTTCGCCGACGGGCTCGCTGGCGGCGCGCCTCGCGCATCTGTTTCTCAACGAGGTCGTCCACCGCTGCCAGTTCGGTATCGATCTGCATACCGCCGCCGTCCACCGCGTGAACCTGCCGCAGATCCGCTCGAACTTCGCGCGCAGTGCGCGCTGCCGGGAACTGTCGGAAGCGTTCGGCGCGCAGGTCGTGCTGGAAAGCCCGGAGCGGCCCGGCTCGCTGCGGCGTGCGGCGCGTGAAAGTGGCATCGATGTGCTCGTCTACGAGGGCGGCGAGGGGCTGCGCTTTGACGATTTCGCCATCCGCGCCGGCGTCGACGGCATCGCCAACGTGATGCTCAAGACCGGTATGCTCGAATTGCCTGACGGGGTCGAGCCGACACCGCCGCCGAACGCGCGTGCGCCCGTTTTCGCCAACGTTTCCAAGTGGGTACGGGCCTCCGATGGCGGCATCTTTCGCACCACCAAGCAGATCGGCAACGCAGTCTCCGCGGGCGAGGTGGTCGGGGTCGTCTCAAACCCCTACGAGGACAGTGAAACCGAGGTCCGCTCGACCCATCGCGGCATCATCGTCGGCCGCACGACGCTGCCCATCGTCAACATGGGTGACGCGCTGTTCCATGTCGCCTGGTCCGACGAGCTCCGCACGACCAAGGATCGCAGCGATGCCGCCAGTGCCGCACGCGAGGGCAGCGAGCCGCTCATGGACGAAGACGAGATTATTTGAGACCGCGCGGGCGTGTCGCGGCCGGACACAGCGCTTCACCCTTGCGTGAGGTGGGCTGGCCGGGTGGGACGGCTTGCGTCAGTATCAGCGTCAGCTCGCTTATCGCAGCACTTCGTGGAGATCGCCATGCACCGCAAGATGTCCTGTCTCGGATTGCCGTTGGCCGCTGTCGGCCTCGCAGTCGTACTTCATGCAGCGCCAGCCGAAGCCGCGCGACGCGATGGTGATGCGGTGACCGGCTGCAGCCGCTTCGGCCGTGGCTGTGTCTCGGGGCCGATCCGGCGCGGCCGCTATGGCCCGGAGGTTCGCCTGCCCGGCGGCACGTGGTATGGCTGTGCCGGCGACTGCCGCGACACGTTGCGGGCGGAAACCGTCGATTTCTGGGACGAACACCAACGGCGCGAAGGCGGATCTCGGCGCGGTCGCTGAGGCCGACAGCGGTGGTCGGTGGTGGCGCGTCGAACGATGCGTGCTGCCTGTGCCTTGCAACAGGTGCGCGTGCGGTGGGCATGGCAGCCATCCGCTTCGAGGGTCCGGAGAAGCTGCGGACCGATCTGGCCGCCCATGGATTTCCCAGACTATAGTTCAGCGTCACTACCGACACGCTGAAGGGGAAATGCCATGAATGGTGCCGAGAGCCTGGTGCGCACGCTGGTCGGCGGCGGCGTTGATGTGACGTTCACCAACCCCGGCACCAGCGAGATGCATTTCGTTGCGGCGCTGGATCGCGTCGATGGCATGCGCTGCGTCTTGTGCCTGTTCGAGGGCGTGGCGACGGGCGCTGCCGACGGCTACGCGCGGATGGCGGGCAAGCCCGCGGCCACCCTGTTGCATCTCGGCCCCGGCCTCGGCAATGCGCTCGCCAACGTGCACAACGCCAAGAAGGCCCATTCGCCCATGATCAACGTCGTGGGCGATCACGCCATCGCCCACAAGCGCTACGACAGCCCGCTCACCTCCGACATCGAGACCCTGGCACGGCCGATGTCGCATTGGGTGCGCACGGGGGCATCAAGCATGACGGTGGCGATGGATGGCTGCGATGCCATCGTCGAAGCGCGGCGCGCGCCCGGCCGCATTGCGACATTGATCCTGCCAGCCGACACGGCTTGGGGCGAGGGCTGCGGCGCGATCGCCGTCCCGCCCCAGCGGGGTCGCGCGAAGGTGGACGAGGCATCGGTGCGGGACGCGGCGACGGTTGCCAAGCTCGGCCCCGGAACGATGCTGCTGATCGGCGACGCCGGTCTGCGCGGCGGCGCGCTGGCGTGGGCATCGCGGATCTCGGCAAAGACAGGATGTCGCCTCATGGCGCCTGGCGCCAATGCCCGCGTCGAGCGCGGTGCCGGCCGTGTCTCGATTGGCCGCGTGCCTTATCCGGTCGAGCAGGCGCTGGCCCTCTTGGCCGACGTCAAGCACCTTGTGCTGGTCGGTGCCCCGCCGCCGGTCGCGTTCTTCGCCTATCCCGGCAAGCCGAGCGTGACGACGCCGCCGGGCTGCGCGATCTCGACGCTTGCCGAGGTGGGCGAGGATATCGCCGACGCGCTCGTGCGCCTCGCCGATGCGGTTGGCGCCACAAAGACTGCGCCGGTGTTTGCCAAGGCCAGAACGCCGGCGTTGCCCACCGATCAAACGCTTGATCCGGCCACCATTGGAGCCGTCGTCGGCGCGCTGATCCCCGAGGGTGCCATCATCTGCGACGAGAGTGTCACCACCGGTCGCGCCTTCTTCGCCACCACGGAAGGCGCACCCCCGCACGACTGGCTGCAACTGACCGGCGGCGCCATCGGCGAGGGCATGCCCATGGCGGTCGGCGCCGCCATTGCCTGCCCTGACCGCAAGGTGATCAACCTGGAAGCCGACGGCTCGGCCATGTACACGGTGCAGGCGCTCTGGACGCAGGCGCGCGAGAAACTCAATGTTCTCACCATTATCTGGGCCAACCGCGCCTATCGCATCCTGCGCAACGAACTGGCCGCCGTCGGTGCCGAAAACCCCGGCCGCAAGGCGCACGACATGCTGTCGCTCGACAATCCCGCCATCGACTGGGTGTCGCTGGCACGCGGCATGGGGGTGGACGCCTGCCGTGTCACAACTTCGGACGCCTTTGCCAAGGCGATGAAAGCCGGCCTTGCCGAGACGGGGCCATATCTGATCGAAGTGGTAATCTGAGGCGCACGCAGTTTCGCGGTAGAAATGGGTCCAGGGAGACACCGTCATGACGACGCTCAGCGCCGCAGAAATCGCGCACTACACCCGGGACGGCTACGTCATCCCGGCGTTTCGCCTCGGTTCGGACAAGGTCGACCGGCTGCGTGGCACGCTCGATCGGCTGATCGCCGACAACCCCGGGGTGCGCCCCGAAAAGCTGGTCTCCGCACACGTGGAGGGCGACAATGGCGAAGGCGTGAAGGGCTCGGCGGCGTTTCTCGAACTCGCCCGCGATCCCGACATCCTCGGCCTCGTCGTCAAGGTGCTCGGCCCCGACGTGATCCTGTGGGGCTGCCATGTGTTCTGCAAACCCGGCGGCGACGGCTACGAGACGCTGTGGCATCAGGACGGGCACTATTGGCCGATCCGCCCACTCGCGACCTGCACCGTCTGGGTGGCGCTCGACCGGTCCGACACGAGCAATGGCTGCCTGCGCGTCATCCCCGGCTCACACCGTGACAAGAGACTGCACGAGCACCTGCACGAAGATCGGCCCAATCTGGTGCTCAACCAGAAGATGGCCGATGGCACCTTCGACGAGAAGGCAGCTGTCGATCTGGTGCTGGAGCCCGGCCAGATGTCACTGCACGACGTCTACATGATCCACGGGGCGGAGGCGAATCGGTCGCCGCGCCGGCGAGCCGGTGTGGCGCTGCGCTATATGCCGGCGACGTCGCATTTTGATCGCGCCCTGAAGCCGCACGATGGCAAGACGGGCGTGCCGGTCGCTTTCGCCACGCGGCCTCTCTGGCTGGTGGCCGGCGTCGACCGCTCGGGCAAGAACGATTTCACCATCGGCCACCCGCGCCACGAGTGAGGCGTCTGCCGCCTACTCCTTGGGGAATTCGAGGCCCATCTCGCGGTAGCGTTCGGGATCGTGCTCCCAGCCTTCGCGCACCTTGACGTGCAGGAACAGGTGCACGGGGCGGCCGACGATCTCGGTCAACTCGGTGCGCGATTCCGTCGACATCTGCTTTATGGCCCGGCCGCCCTCGCCGAGCACGATGGAGCGCTGGCTGTCGCGTTCGACAAAGATGGTCTGCTCGATGCGCACGCCTTTTTTTCCCATCTCTTTCCACGAGGTGGTCTCGACGGTGGCGGCGTAGGGCAATTCCTGATGCAGGCGGGCGTAGAGCTTTTCGCGCGTGATCTCGGCGGCGAGGATGCGCATGGGCGCGTCGGTGACGTCGTCGGCTGGATAATGCCAGACACCCTCCGGCACGGCGCCGGCGAGGTAATGCTTCAGATGCTCGACACCCGAGCCTTTCAGCGCCGAGATCATGAAGGTTGCGGCGAAGGTGCCGAGTGCGTTCATCTCCTGCGCGAGGCCGAGCAGGCGCACTTTCTCGATTTCATCCACCTTGTTGAGGGCGAGGCAGACGGGCACCGGCACATCCGCCAGCCGCGCGACCATGGCGCGGGTATCATCGTCGATCTTGCGATGCGCATCGAACAGAAGAACGATGATGTCGGCTTCCCCGCCCGCGCCCCAGGCGGCCCGAACCATGGCGCGGTCGAGGCGGCGGCGCGGCTTGAAGATGCCTGGCGTGTCGACGAACACGAGCTGGCTGTCACCGTCGATGGCGATGCCGCGGATGGGCATGCGCGTCGTCTGCACCTTGTGGCTGACGATGGTGATCTTAGTCCCGACCAACCGGTTGACCAGGGTGGACTTGCCGGCGTTGGTCGCGCCGAAGATGGCGACGAAGCCGAAGCGCGGGTTGGTCGGCGCGACGCGCGGTGCGGGCTCGGGCTTGTTGGCCGGGGCAGGCTTGCTTGCCGGGGCGGGCTTGGGCTGCGACGCCTTCTTCGCGGCGAGGGGAGGTTTCGCGCCCATCGGCTGTTTGGTCTTTTCGGCCGTCTGGGGCCGCTTGGATTTCGCCGCCGCCATCGGGCTTTTGTGCGTCCCCGCCGTGGAGGTCTTGCCCCTGCGGGGCGTGCTCTTGGCGTTCATGGTGCGCTTTTCCATACGCCCTCTTTGATCAGGAGGGCCGTTGCGGCCGATTGTTCCGCGGCTCGTTTGCTGGTGCCATTGCCGATCGCGACACGCGCCAGCGGTGCCTTGCGGCCGCCGACGCGCACTTCGGTCGTGAACTGCGGCGCGTGATCGGGACCTGCGCGGCTCAGTTCCTTATATTTCGGCAGGTCCAGGCCCTGCCCCTGCGCCCATTCCTGTAACGCACTCTTGGGGTCGGCCGGTTCTTCGGGAAGCGTCTGCAGGCGCCCGGTCCAGTGCAGGCGGACGATGCGGCGCGCGGCATCGAACCCGCCTTCCAGAAAAATGGCACCGAGCACCGCCTCGCAGGCATCGGCAAGGATCGTTACCTTTTCGCGGCCGCCGCTGCCCGCTTCACTGTCGGAGAGGATCAACTGCTCGCCCAATCCCATGCTGCGGGCCACGTCGGCGCACGTCTCCCCGCGAACCAAATGATTGAAGATGCGCGCCAGCTCGCCCTCGCTCGCCGCGGTAAAGGTCTCGGTGATCAGCTCGGCGACGGCCAGCCCCAACACCCGGTCGCCGAGAAATTCCAGCCGCTCGTTGTCGTGATCGCCGCCCCGCTTGGCGGCGGTTCGCACGCTGGCATGCGTGAGCGCGCGTTTGAACAGGACGCGATCGGTGAATTGGTAGCCGAGACGCGCCTCGAAACCTTTGGCACGGCGGGTGGGGGGCGTGGGAGCCATGCTACCTGACGAGGGAAAAGAGGCGGCGGAAGCGGACGCACGTCGGCCACGTCCAAGGCGCGAAGCGGCGGCAGTTGCCCGGCTCGTCGATGGCGGCGGAGAAAAAGATCAGATCGGCGCGGCCGACGAAATTCTCAAATGGCACATAGCCCACCTGTCGGAAGCGGCTGTCCTGCGAGTTGTCGCGGTTGTCGCCCATCATGAAGTAGTGACCCGGCGGCACCTTGTAGGGTCCCATATTGTCGCCCGGACCCTCCTCGATGGTGTCGAGTACGGTGTAGCGGACCCCGTTCGGCAGCGTCTCCTCATAGCGGGGCGAGGCTCGCGTGACGCCATCCTCTTCAATGGCGATGAAGTCGGCAACGCGCTTCTTCGGGATTTCCTGTCCGTTGATGAACAGCACGCCGTGGCGCGTCTCGATCTCGTCACCGGGCAGGCCGATGACACGTTTGATGAAATCGGTCGTGTTGTCGCGCGGCAGCTTGAAAACGGCGACGTCGCCCCGCTTGGGCTCGGTGGCGAGGAAGCGGCCGGCAAACATCTTGATCGGCCTGAGCGGGATTGAGATTCCGGTCCAGGGGATATCGAGCGACTGGGGGAAGGTGTGCGTGCTGTAGCCGTACGAGAGCTTGGAAACGAACAGGAAATCGCCGACCAGCAAGGTCGACTTCATGGAGCCGGAGGGGATGTTGAACGGCTGGTAGAGGAACACGCGGACGACGAAAGCGATAAGCAGCGCGTGCACGACGATGCGCGCCGTTTCGCCCCAATTGCTGTCCTGCGCAGGCACGCGCGGTGCCCCACCCGGAGCCACTTTGGCGGCTGGCGCTGACTTGGCCTTGATCGATCCGAGGTTGAGGCTCATTGCGTGGTTCCCTGTCGCCTCGGGGGCTGAGATCCCCGGCGTGACGGCATGCCTATACCGCTTTGCCCGGCGTGCCGCAATGTTCTGGCGATGTTCGGTTTTTTGTGTCCCGAAACGGGCCTGGATCAGGCCGGCATTGCCGAGATGATGACCACCGCTTCGGCCAATGGGTAGTCGTCGGTCATGGTCAGGGCGATTGCCGGTCGAAAGCCTGGCGGCGTCAGGGCTTCCAGGCGTTTGAGGGCGCCACCGGATAGCACCAGGGTGGGCTGGCCCGTGCGCAGGTTGACGACGCCCATGTCGCGCCAGAACACCCCCCGCCGCAGTCCCGTGCCCAGCGCCTTCGCACACGCCTCCTTGGCCGCGAAGCGTTTTGCGTAGGAGGCGGCCCGGGGGTTGTGGCGACCGGTCGTCCGCCGTTCGGACTTCGCGCGCTCGATGTCGGTAAAGACACGCGCGATGAACCGCTCGCCAAAGCGCTCCAGCGACGCCTCGATGCGGCGGATATCGATGATGTCGTTGCCGATGCCGAGGATCATGCGGCCAGCAGCGCTTTGGTCGCGGCGGTCACGTCGGCCTGCCGCATCAGGCTTTCACCGACAAGGAAGGTGGCGACGCCGACCGCCTTCAGCCGCGCCAGGTCGGCCGAGCCGAAGATGCCGCTTTCGCCGACCACGATCCTATCTTTGGGCACATGCGGGGCCAGCCGCTCGGTGGTTTCCAGCGACACCTCGAAAGTCTTGAGGTTGCGGTTGTTGATGCCGATCAGCCGGCAGTCGAGGCGCAGCGCGCGTTCAAGCTCCGGCGCATCGTGCACTTCGGCGATGGCGTCCATACCCCAGGCTTTAGCGGCGTCGGAGAGCGCCGTCGCCGTTGCGTCGTCGACCTCGGCCAGGATGATCAGAATGCAGTCGGCGCCCCAGGCGCGGGCTTCTACAACTTGATAGGGATCGATCATGAAATCCTTGCGCAGCACCGGCAGCGTGCAGGCGGCGCGGGCGCCGATCAGGAATTCTGGCGAACCCTGAAAATAGTCGCGATCCGTCAGCACCGAGAGGCACGCAGCGCCACCCGCCGCATATGCGCGTGCCAGGGCCGGTGGATCAAAATCGGGGCGGATCAGCCCCTTCGACGGCGAGGCCTTTTTGATCTCGGCGATCAGCGCCGGTTTGCCGGCCGCAATCCTGGCCGCGACGGCGCCTGCAAAGGGACGCACGGGTGGTGCGGCACGCGCACGGCGGGCGATCTCAGTCTCTGGCACCGCAGCCCGCGCCGCCGCCACCTCGCGCCGCTTGGTCGCCGTGATCTGTTCGAGAATATCGGCCATCGCGGGTGCAACCTTTCTGTGTGGACGGCGGATCACTGCTGGCCGACCCACCAGTCCTGCGCTCCTTGCCGCGCGCGCGGCACGCGGTCAACGACGCTCGACCTACTCGAAAAACTCCGGCGCCATCTTCAGGCTGTCGCGCTGGGCCTTGTCGTGGTTGATCCACAGTTGCGCCTTCTCCTGCGCCAACAGATCGGCGATGCGCTGCATGGACGCCTGCGTCTTGGCCTTGTCGACGTTGTTGGCCGGCACGCCGCGATTGTCCCAGTTGCTCTTGAAGTGCACCGCGTCGCCTGAGAGCACCAGCGCGCCTGTCTTCGGCAACTTGACCAGCAGCGACTGATGCCCGGGGGTGTGGCCGGGCGTGGCGATGATCCGCACTGAGCCGTCGCCGAAAACATCGTGGTCGCCGTCGAGCTTGGTCACCGGATGCTCCGGCTTGAAGCGGCCGACGCCGAGCGGGTTCGGCCAGTCGTACTCCGCTTTCTGCACCAGTAGCGTGACGAGCGGGAACAGTTCGACATTGCCGCTATGGTCGGGATGCGTGTGCGAGACGGCCAGAAAGCGGAGATCGGACGGCTTGACGCCCAGCGCGTCGAGTTGGGCGGCCAGCGTCTTGGGGCGCCGCCAATGTGTGGCTTTTGGATCGGCCGGTGCGAGCCCCGCGGGCATCGCGGCGATTGCGTCGCTGACGCCGGTGTCCCACAACAGCCAGCCCTGGCTGTGCTTGATGAGGTAGCAGTTGTCGACGAAGTCCATCGACATGCCCTCGTTGACGCCTGGCGACCAGCGGCCGATGTCGCCGGCGACGCCCTCGCCGCAGTTCAGGATATAGAGCCTTTCGACGCCGGCGCCGGCCGCAGACGCGAGGCCCATTGCAAGCCCGAACAGCGCCGCCAGCGCCATGCTTGAGCGATGCAAGAGTGTGCCGAATTCCATAACGCTCTCCGTTGGGTTCGTCTTAATTCGTCTTGTCCCACGTTCCCGGCGTGCGGCACAGCTCTGTTCTGCCCGGCAGGAATTTGCGGTTGTCCGACCCATACTGCACTGGCAGGCACTGCGCGCACAGCATCGACGGACAGGCCTTGAGGCACGAGCGATAATTTCGTGGGCAGCCCCGCGTGCTCCCGGACTCACACTTCTTCAACTCCGCGTCGCAGGAGGCCTGGCAGATCGACTGGCACTTCGGGCAGGCGAGTGTGGTGCACTCGGGCGCAGCCGCGCGGGGCGGCCCGCCGGCACCGGGCAGCACGATCGCAAGGGCGATGAGAGCGGCGCGGAGCCAATGGCGCATAGCGTACAGACCCGGGGTCAGAATCCAAGCGCGTCCCTGGGCGCGAACATCACGACCAGCGCAATCAGGGTGTTGTAGACCGCATGGCAGGCGATGGTCACGCGCAGGCTACCCGTGCGACGCAGGATCAGGCAAAATATCAGCCCAATCAGAAAAACCTCGATCAGGCCGAACAGCGTGTAGCCGGCGTGCATGGCCGTCCACAGTGCCGTCGTCACCAGGGCGGCGCCCCAATAGCCAAGTCGTGTCGGCACCAACGCCGTCTGCAGAAAGCCGCGGAACAGCAACTCCTCCGACAGCGGGGCGCCAATGCCGATCACCGTCAACGCCAGCGGCCACCAGGGACCGCGGAACAGCCCCGCCATGCCTTTGATGTCGGCGGTGGCGTCATGGGATGCGACGAAATGGCCCATGGCAGTGATAATCGTCACCGCACCGATGAGCACGCCGAAGGCGCGCGCGTAGCTGCCAAAGCCCGCTCGGGCCGGTGCTCGCAGCGACAGCGCGGGAACCAGCCGATCGCCCTTGGCGCCGGCCGCCAGCAGCGTACCCGCGATCATGGCCAACTGCGCCGCCGCCAATGGGATCAGGCCACGGCCTTGCGCCAGGCCCTCGACGGCAGAGCCATTGGTTCCCGAAACCAGCAGGCCGCCGCCCACTGCAATGATCACCGTCGCCGCGCACAGCAGCACCGCGACACCGAATGCCGGCCACGGCCGCCAGTGCGTCGTGGCGGTGTAGGGCGCCAGTCGCGTGCCACTCCGTGTCGTGGCTGGCGTCCCAAAAATTGGCACGGACGTGCCAATATCGACGGCTTCGCCAACAGGGTGCACAGAATTTTCACTGACCGCCACGGTCCATCCTTTGCAAAGTCCGCGAACGCGCCTATGTTACGAGTGCTGGAGCAATCCGGCTATGGTGATAAATCGACATCGTAATAAGCCTATCGGACCCGGGGGCGGTACCCGGCGCCTCCACCACTTTCGCTGGTGCCTTCCGACTCCGCCAACGCGGAGCCGGCCGGAAGGCACGGTAACGCATCCGGCGGCCGGCTCGCGATTGCGCGTGTCGCCGGGTGCCAGCAAATATGGGGGCGAAAGAGGATTGACGAGGGTGTAAAGGGTGCTCTTTTGCCCGGCATGATACCGCCGTTATCGGGTCAACATAATAGTTGCTAATGACAACTATGCAGAGGTCGCTATCGCTGCGTGATGCAGTGCTAGTCCTCACTAGAAGCCCTACGGCTTTGCAGCTTTAGGCGCGGTTCGGGGGGCACCGGGCAACAGAAGCCCCTCACTCTTTTTTTGTCGTTTCCGACTCCCGTAAGCGGGCGCCGGTCGGAAACGACAAAAGCCCCTCACTCTTTCTCTTTGTCGTTTCCGACTCCCGTAAGCGGGAGCCGGCCGGAAACGACAGGAACTGGCCGCCCCGGTGGAAGATTGCATCACCGCCTTCCCTGCAGCGAAATTGCGCTATACCTCGCAGCAGCCACCTGCCGGGGACGCCGCCATGACTGAGCCAGTGACCGAGCCAACGCCAAAGCACCATCCCGAATCGCACGCCATGTCCAACGACCAGCTTCCGGCCATGCTTGGCCCGCGGATTTTCGTGACCGTCGTGTTTGCAGTCCTCGCTGCAGCGTTCGTCGCCTCCACGGGGGTGTTCATCTACGAATTCCGCGAGCAGGACTGGCCGGCACTGCTGCTGCTGCACAGCCATTTGTTTCTGTTCTTTCCGACGCTGGGTATCGTCGCGCTGGTTGCGTTTCACCTGCCGGCGACCGTCTTCACCCACATGTACTGGACGCATATTCCGCGCGGCGGCCTGCGCTTCACGCTCGGTGGCATCGCGGTCGTGGCCGGCACAGCGTGGTTTTCTCTCGGGCTGCTCAACTCCGGTCCGCGCGAATTGTGGGAGGTCACCCCAGCCGCCCTCACGCGCGACCGTGCCGAGCCCGCGTCGTGCGGCGACGGGCGCGGCGCCTGCAAGCGCGTCTCCCTGCTCGACGGCATGACGAGCCTCAGGGCCGCCGCGGAAAGCCGCTTCGGCGTCTCGAAGTTTGCTCGCGTCTGCCGGCCCGATCCACTCCTCGAAGTACCCGATGAGTTTACCCGCGAGCGCTTCTGTTTTGCCACTGGCGGCAAGCTCGGGGCCGATGCCTGCTGCCAGGCCCAGGCCCGCTATGGGACCGCCATCGACACCCTGTGGTCCGATCCCGCCAACCGCTCGCTCACCGATCGGTTCGACCTCATCGCTCTGCCGCTCAAGACCTTCTTCGTCATCGTCGTGGTGGTCATCGGCGTGCTGCTGGCGATCTGGCGCAAACTGTTGGAAGCCCGTTATGCGCCCATTGCGCCGGCCATCGAGCGGGCACTGCTGATCGGCGCTGCCGCCATGCTGCCGTGGCCCTTCATGGACTACGCCCACGCGCAGGCCATGCAGACGCTGGCCGGTCGCTGGACGGCGGGGCTGCAACCGCGCCTGTCGCTGGTCATCGCGCCATGGGCGCTGTTGCTGTTGATCTTCTTCCTCGCCCGCATGGGCCGCAAGATCGAGCGGCTCGGTCAGTTGGCCGGCGCCGGCGCCAGCGTCATTGCCGTGCTGCGCTACGAGCAGTTGAACGATGCGGCCGTCCGCACTCTTGGCGCCGGCGCGCCGCTGTGGCTGATCCCGTTGCTGTTGGCCGCCTGCGTATTCGCGCTCACCATGCTGCGTTGGCCGCGCCACCTGCAGCGCGCCATCAACGGCGTCGTCGGCCGCCCGCCGGATGAAGGCACAGAACGTGCGCCGCCGTTTTTCAAGAAGCGAACACGGTCAGAGAGAGATCCCGTCGACCTGTAATCGTGCGCCCCTTTTGTCACGGAGTGTCGTCATGACTGTCCCGGCTGGCTTCGTTCCCCATGACCGCCGCAGCCCCGTCACCGATGCGTGGGAGCCGCTGTATTCCAGCTATGCGGTTGAGGCGGCGCGCCTTGGGTTCCATCTTGCGGAGAAGCACTGCAACGGCCGCGGCATGCTGCACGGCGGCGTTATCGCAGCGCTGGCCGATAACGCCATGGGCATTTCGCTCGCTCTCGTGCTCCGCGCACGCGGGGGCGATCGCCCGCAAGGCTTGGTGACAACGTCGCTCGCGGTCGACTACCTCGGCGTCGCCAAGCCCGGTCAGTGGATCGAGATCCGTCCGCGCGTCGTGTGGGCAGGCAGCGGCAGCGGCGTCGTCGATGCCCTCGTGACAGCGGACGCGGTGCCGATCGCGCGCGCCAATGCCACCTTCCGGGTGTTGCGCGACAAGGTGTGACCGCTCGCTTCGATTGTTCGCCCGCACGCTGAACGCCACGCTGAACGCCACTTGCGTCCGGGCTGCATTCAGTGGTCTCCTTCGGTTTCGATCGCGTCAGGGAGCCTCCGGCATGCGTGCAATGTCGACTTCGAACACGTCTCTCGCGGGCTTAGCCTTTGCCCGCCGCTCTATGCCGCCGCTGCGGTGGGTGCTTGTCGGCTTGGTAACACTTTGTGCCGTCGTCGCGCTGGTGAGCCCTGGGCGCGCTCAAACGACACCGCGCACCGGCGGTGTGCTGCGCATGACGGCGCCCTATGGGTCCACCTTGACCAGCCTCGACATCCACACCACGCCGCGCGCGCAGGATGGGATCGTCGCCAAGGTTCTGCATCGTTCGCTCTACGCCTGGGACAGCGCAAAGAACGTACCCGTACTCGAACTCGCCAAGAGCGTCTCAGTCTCAACCGATGGGCTCGTGCACACTTTCAAGCTCCGCGACGACGCCTATTTCCACAACGGCCGCAAGATGACCGCGGACGATCTCATCTGGACCTACACGCGCCTGATGGACGGCACGAAAGGCTTTCCGGGCGCCCGCTTCGTGCGCCTTATCAAGGGGGCAGTCGACGTCGAAAAGGGGCAGGCCAAGGAGATTGCCGGTCTCAGAAAGATCGACGATCTCACGCTGGAAATGACCATCACCGACAAGGTCAACCCAGGCTTTTACTTCATCGACGACGTGACGGCGATCCTGCCACGTGAGGTTGTCGAGAGCGGCGAAATGCTGACGAAGCCGGTCGGCCTCGGCCCGTTCAAGTTCGTCGAGCACGTGCCGGGTTCGCGCCTCGTCGCGACGCGTTGGGAGAAGTTCTACAAGCCGGGCAAGCCCTATCTCGATAAGGTCGTCGTGCTGATCATGGGCGAAGCGGCAGCCCGCGATGCGGCGTTCCGCTCCAAGGAAATCGATCTCTCCATTCTCGGTCCGGCACAATACGTCGCCTATCAGGCCGATCCCGCCCTCAAGGACGGCATTATCGACGTCGCCGAGTTTTTCACCCGCACCATGGGGATGAACCCGGCCTTCAAGCCGTTCGCCGACAAGCGCGTGCGGCAGGCGATCAACCACGCTATCGACGCCGACCTGATCATCAAGCGGCTGGTGAAAGACAAGGCGGTGCGCGCGTCTGCGTGGCTGCCGGCCGGACTGGATGGGTTCGACGCGGCGATGAAGCCGTATGCGTTCGATCCGGAGAAGGCCAAGAAACTGCTGGCTGATGCGGGGTTCCCCAACGGCTTTGAATTCGAATGGACCACCAGCCAGAACGAGAGCTGGGGCCTGCCGATCGTCGAGGCCGTCATCCCTATGCTTGCCAAGGTCGGCATCACGTTGAAGCCGAAGCTGATCGAGGCCGCCGTGTTGTCCGAGACGATCACCAAGGGCGACTTCCAGGCCTACATCTGGTCGAACTCCAGCGGTCCCGATCCAGTGGCGTCGCTCAAGCGCTTCCATTCGGCGACGCCCCATACCGCCGGCAATTACGTCGACTTCAAGAACCCCGCCTACGACAAACTCGTCGACGAGGCCGCCGCCGCCACCGATGCAGCCGTGCGCACAGAAAAGCTACGCGCGGCCAACGCCATTCTCTACGACGAAGCGCCGGTCTGGTTCTTCAACTACAACAAGGCCGTCATGGCTTATCAGCCGTGGGTCAAGGGACTGCAACGCAATGCGACCGAACTGACCCATCAATACCCTGAAGACCTGTGGGTCGAGGCGACCTCTCCAGCGCAGTGAGGTTCAGTCCGCCATGCTGCGCCTGATCCTCGCCCGACTGCTCGCCATGATCCCGACGATTGCCGGCGTGGCGCTGATTATCTTCGTCCTGTTCAGCGTCATCCCCGGCAGCTTCGCGTCAGCCCTGATGGACGACGGGCGCGGCGCCATGGACCCGGAGGTCGCCGCCCGCATGCGTGCCGCACTCGGTCTCGACGACCCCCTGATCGTCCGCTTCGGCCGCTATATGCGCCAGCTTATGACCGGTGACCTCGGCACCTCGTTCCGCACCGGCGAGCCGGTGGCCCGCCTCGTCGGCCAGCGCATCGGCGCGTCGCTCGAACTGGCGCTCGCCGCCATGGGGTTTGCCATGCTGATCGGCATCCCGCTCGGCTTCTACGCAGCCCTGCGGCCGGGCAGTCTGGTCGATACGCTGGCGATGATCGGCGCGGTGTCCGGCCTGTCGTTGCCGAAGTTTTGGCTCGGGCTGATGCTGATGTATCTGTTTGCCGTCCATCTGCAGTGGCTGCCGAGTTTCGGATATGGCGGCTGGCGACACCTCGTGCTGCCGGCCCTGGCATTGGGTGTGTCGCCGTTGGCGCTGCTGGCGCGGACCACGCGCGCCTCCGTGCTCGACGTCATCAACGCCGACTTCGTCCGTACCGCGCGCTCGAAGGGCATGAGCGAAACACGCGTCGTCACCTGGCATGTCGCGCGCAATGCGCTGCTGCTGGTGCTCACCACCGTCGGCCTGCAGTTCGGCGCGCTGATGGGGCAGGCGGTCGTGGTCGAGAAACTATTCTCCTGGCCCGGCCTCGGAAACCTGCTGGTGGAAAGCGTGTTCCAGCGCGATATTCCCGCCGTGCAGGGCTCCATCCTGGTGCTCGTGCTATTCTTCCTTGTCATCAACATGCTGGTCGACATCGCCTACGTGCTGATCGACCCGCGCATCGCCGTGCAGGCGTCCTGATGGCCGGCCGGGCAAACTTGTGGATCGGTGGTGGCTTGGTCGCGGTGGCGGTCGCTGCCGCACTGTTCGCCCCCTGGATCGCCACGCATGATCCCGTCCTCGATGCCAATCTGATGCTGTCGGAGGAGCCGCCCGGGCGCGCCTTCTGGTTCGGCACCGATACACAGGGCCGCGATATCTGGAGCCGCGTCGTGCACGGCGCGCGCATTTCACTCACCGTCGGGCTGGTCAGCCAAGCGATGAACACGATCATCGGCACCGTGCTCGGTGTGACGGCGGGCTACTGGGGCGGCTGGTGGGACGACGTGGTGTCGGCCTTCACCAACATCTTGCTCGCCATTCCGTCGTTGATCTTCGCGCTCGCCATCATGGCGGTGCTGGGCCCTGGCCTCGGCAGTCTGTTGATCGCGCTGGGCCTCACCAACTGGACGTTCACGGCGCGCATCGCGCGCGCGCAGGCGCTGGCACTCAAATCGCAAGGCTACGTGCAGGCAGCCCGGGTGATGGGCTATGGCGACCTCGCGATCATGATGCGCGAATTGCTGCCCAACATGGCCGGCCCCTTGATCGTCATCGCCACGCTCGGCATCGGCGGCGCGATTTTGTCGGAGGCGGCGCTGTCGTTCCTCGGCCTCGGCATCCGTCCGCCCTATCCGAGTTGGGGCAGCATGCTGTCGGATGCGCGCGACAATATCCGCGTGGTGCCGTGGCTCGC
The DNA here is from genome assembly GCA_025359005.1 of Hyphomicrobiaceae bacterium. Lineage (GTDB taxonomy): Bacteria > Pseudomonadota > Alphaproteobacteria > Rhizobiales > Hyphomicrobiaceae > JABFRJ01. Next base: position 16,464 of record JANYHP010000332.1, read on the forward strand.
GGCGTTTCCGGGGCTTGCCATTTTTCTGACCGTGCTGGGCTTGAACCTGCTCGGCGACGGCCTGCGCGATCTGCTCGATCCCCAATCGCGGAGCCGCCAGCCGTGACCGCCGCCGTCCTCGAGATCGCCGGGCTTGATATCGTGGTGGACGGCGGGCGCGGCCCGACACCGCTGGTCGAAGACGTGGGGTTTTCCATTCCGGCCGGCGCAGCGTTCGGGCTGGTGGGCGAATCAGGCTGCGGAAAATCGATTACCGCGCTGGCGGTCATGGGGCTGTTGCGCACCCCGTTACGGCGCACACGCGGACGCATTGCGCTCGCCGGTCGCGACATCGCCTCGGCCGATGCCGCCGAACTCCGCAGGCTGCGCGGCCGCGAGGTGGCGATGATTTTCCAGGAGCCGATGACGGCGCTGAACCCGTTGCAAACCGTGGGCCGTCAGATCGCGGAGATGTTCGTGCTGCACGAAGGCGCGCGCTGGCGCGACGCGGAAGACCGCGCGGTGGAGGCACTCCGCAGTGTGCGCGTGGCGGCGCCTGAGCGGCGTGTCCGTGACTATCCGCATCAGTTGTCGGGGGGCATGCGTCAGCGGGTCATGATCGCCATCGCACTGGCGTGCAAACCGAAGCTGCTCGTCGCCGACGAGCCGACCACCGCGCTCGACGTGACCGTGCAAGCCGAGATCGTCGAGTTGATGAGCGACCTGTGCGCCGCCCGCGGAACCGCCATTTTGATGATCAGCCACGACCTCGGCCTCGTGGCGCGCATGTGCCGCGAGATCGCGGTGATGTACGCCGGGCGCATCGTCGAACAGGCCGCCGCCGCCGATCTTCTAAGCCATCCGCGGCATCCCTATACGCACGGCCTGATCGGCGCCTTGCCACGGCTGGGCGCGCGCGCCGTCCGCGGCCGGGCGCGCTTGGCCGAAATCACCGGCGTTGTGCCGGCCCCCACCGATCGCCTTGCCGGCTGCCGTTTTCATCCCCGCTGCGGCCGGGCGACGGGGCACTGTCATACGGATGCCCCGCCCTCCAAGGCGCGACAGGAAGGCGGCATCGTACGCTGTCATCACGATGGTTGAGCCCGACACCGCGCCACTGCTGGCCATCACCGATCTCGCCGTGCACTACGCACAGCGTGGCAGCCTGTTTGCTGCGCGTCGGGTGCTGCGTGCCGTCGATGGGGTCAGTCTGTCTGTGCGGGCGGGCGAGTGCGTGGGGCTGGTCGGCGAATCGGGTTGCGGGAAGTCCACGCTCGCCAGCGCCATCGTCGGCCTCGTTGCACCCACGCGCGGCACGATCGAGCTCAATGGCGTCACTGTCGGCCGCATGCCCGCCGACAGTGA
>JANYHP010000347.1 GCA_025359005.1 Hyphomicrobiaceae bacterium
CGGAGCGTCAACACCCCCTCCAAACAGCGTCCCGTCAGTCGCGCAAGTTCTACCTCGTGGCGAATTGAGCCGAAGGGAAGTGGTTGTGTCGTGACCTATACAGCCGTCAACAAGCACCCGGCTCTCTGGTATTGGGCCAACACGCGTTTCATGCCCGGCAACCTCGCCACCAATTTGCTCAGCGATCTTAAGTGCCATCTGGAGGGCTCGGCGCGGAACGGGGCCTTTGCGGCGGCGCGCGAAATGCTTGCCTTCGCCCGGGCAGCTCCCGAACTGTGCGCTTGCTCGGCAACATGAACAAGCGGAGGGTCGTCAAGCTTCCGGCAGAAAACGGAGTTCGACCGAGCATAGAGGCCGGAAGGTCACCACGCTCCCACCTGACCTTGTGTTGAATATGACTTTGGTTCATCTCATAGCTGCCAGAAATTTCGAGAGATTTCGGGACAGTCACCAATTTCTATCGTCGCGAACGGTGCTGCTTTACCCTGAATAACGGACTACGCGTTTGCTTGGACTGATCTCGCATCCGACGGCACTTGGCCCATCGCGTCGGCGGCGCGACGGTCGGTATTGGCCCGCAGCGGATATTTTCAAGCTGAGACACGACCCCATTCCCAATTGTGTTGCGTTCATGCCCGCGCCCGGGATATAAGGAGCCATCCCAATTCCTTCAATCGCATTGGGCTCGGACGTGCGCCGCAGGGCGCCCCGGGTCACGGAGAACCCTTATGAGTGACCGCAAGCCCCTGATGCCCAAAGCAACCGCCGTGTGGCTGGTGGAAAATACATCCCTGTCGTTTGCCCAGATCGCCGCGTTCTGCGGACTGCATCCCCTGGAAGTGAAGGGCATCGCCGACGGCGACGTGGCCCAGGGCATCAAGGGGCACGACCCAGTAACGAACGCGCAATTGACCCGCGAGGAGATCGCGCGCGGCGAGAAGAACGACACGCACATGCTGCGGCTTGCAGAAAGCCGGATAACGGCGCCGCCGGTCAAGTCGAAGCGGGGACCGCGCTATACGCCGGTGTCGCGCCGTCACGACCGGCCCAATGCCGTGCTGTGGCTCATGAAGAGCCACCCGGAACTGAAGGACGCACAGGTCATGCGCTTGGTCGGCACCACCAAGCCGACGATCGCGTCGATCCGCGACCGCAGCCATTGGAACACGCAGAACCTGGTGCCGCAGGATCCGGTGACGCTGGGCCTCTGCACGCAGACTGACCTGGATGCCGAAGTGCGCAAAGCAGCCAAGCGGCTGCCGCCACGCCCGGATGGCGCTCCGGATACTCTGCTGCCGATGGCGCAGTCGGTGCCCGGGCTCGGACCCCAGCCAACCTTGGAAATCCTGCGGCCGAAGGTCACCGAAAGCTCGTCGGAAGAAACCGCGCGCGAAGAAGAAGCGCGCATGCTGGCGTCGCTCAAGGGCCTCGGCAACGAGAAAGAGCACGCCGACGGCGAATGACACCGCCACGCGCACACATGCTGGTTGGGTCGAGCGTTTCGAACCGATTGACCTAACCAACAGACCGATCAAGCGCTATGTACGCGGCATCACAGCGTGCGCTTCATGCCGTGATGCGTCGCTGAAAACCCGAGGCGTTCGTAGAACCGCCGCGTCTCGGGGCGTCGCATATCGGTCGTCAATTGCACGAGAGTGGCGCCACGAGCACGCGCTCGCTCGATGGCGTCACGCATGAGTGCGGAACCATAACCGCAGCCACGCACAGCGGCCGCGATGCGCACGCTTTCGACCTGCGCCCTGAGCGCACCACGATGGCTCAGGCCTCGAATGAACGTGAGTTGATAGCAGCCGACGAGCGGCGCATCGCCGCCCTGAGCTGTTGTGGCGACGATGATGGTGTTCTCGCCATTTCCCTCGAGCACTGCAAAAGCGCGCTCGTAGTCGGCAGCCGCGTCCGCATAAAGCGGATTACGGGACAGGCCGAAAACGTCGTCATTCAAAAGCGCGACGATGGCCGGCAGATCCGCTTTTACCGCCGGGCGGCACGCAAGTGTTGTGGCAGGTCCACCAGCATCATTGCCCATCGTCGCCGCTCGCGCTCGCCGGCTCCGGATCGCCGACCATCACCGGCATCACGACAATGACACGACCGGCAGCCACATCGACGACTGGCACGAATGCGTCGGTGAAGGGGACATAGTCGGTCTCGCGGACTCCGGCGCGACGGAGTTCCAACAGCGGCCCGCCGCCGAAATTTTCAACCGCGATCACCGTACCGATGCGCGCGCCGTCTGGCGAAAAAGCCGCAAGCCCCACGAGATCGACGTTGTAGTAGGCGCCCGCTTCGGCGGCCGGCAAGGCGCTGCGCGGGACATGCAGCGCAAGACCGCGCAGGCCTTCGGCGGCCGTGCGGTCATCAATGCCCTTGAAATGAGCCACCACGCCTTTGGCCGTGACCCGCAGGGCTGTGATCTCGAAGCGCCGCCCACCCGTTTCATCGACCAGCGCCTTATACTCGGCAAGATCGTGCGGGTCTTCCGCATAGGACCTGAGCGTCACGTCACCACGGATACCATGGGCAGCCGTGACGTGGGCCATCAGAACCAGAGGTGGCTTGGCGGCTGGCACACGTATCCTATTCAGCGGATGGGGGTTCGACGATCGCGCCAGCATAACGGATCGACACGTCGATTGCACGCCCCGCAAAGCCGAGCGAAAACCGTTGGCCGTGCAGGCCGCTCGCCGCTTCCCCGCGCGCGACCACGCGGCGGCCTTGCGCGCCAGTGGTCATCCCGGTCAGCGTTTCGTGGTTGGGCGGCACATGCGCGATCAACTCGTAGGCGATCAGATTGCGCGCCAGATCGTAGACCCACGTGCCTTCCAGCGGCACACCGGCCGCAGTCATGCCCGTGAAACGACCATCCTGGACCTCCAGCGTTGCCGAGCCCAGACCGAGGGCCGCGCCGAAGTCAGCCTCATAGCGGCCGTACTTGATCATCCGCTGGCCCCGCATATTTCAACGGCCAGCGTGAGAACGCCGGCACCTGTTGAATTAATGTACAGTACCAGTAAATAATCTATGCCGCAGACGATGGCAATACGACGAGAATTATCATCCGGGGATCGGGCAGACGTACTCGATCGAGACGTCGACCGCTCTGCTGGCAAAAGCGAGTGAAAAGCGACTGCGCGGCTCCGGCGCCGAACACTCACCGGAGAACGGCACGACGCTGCCATCGGGACCGGCGGCGTACCCGGTGACGGTTGGCGTGTTGGGAAGGAACGTGGCGGCGCCGTGGAACGTGTAGAGTTTGCGCGCGACATCAAGGACATAGGTTCCGTGATACTGGGCGCCCTTTTCGCCGATACCACTAAACGCGCCGTTGCGCAGCGCGAAGACGCCGAGCGCGGCGCCGGCAGCGCCGGCATAAAGCAGGCGGTAAAGGCCATCGCGCATGGTGTGCTGCCCCCCAAAACGAGTGCAGCGCATCTGACGTTTGGTACCCGTTTGCGGCAAGACTGGTGACCAAACGTCAGATGCAAAAGCTGCACTAGAAACCTAATGTTGCTAGTGTTCCTTATGGCGCTGACATTTGCTCACCAACATGCCGCGAAGGG
>JANYHP010000361.1 GCA_025359005.1 Hyphomicrobiaceae bacterium
ATTGAGATCAGTGATCTTAATAGAACAGATGAGATCGCCACGGACTTGTTCTCGCCGGTATCACCCGAGCTTCTGAAATTGAAGGATAAACAATAGTTTGCCTGACGAAGGCCGACGTTTGATAGGGGGCGTCGGCGGAGCCTGCTTGGCCGTTCACGTTTCAGGCTCAGTGCGGCCCGGCCGCTTTTTAGTGGCCTGGTGTCGGTAAAGGTCAGGACGTCTGTCTCGTGACCAAGCGGCTCCGCGTCCCGTTCAGACATATTCGGTAACAAAGTTGTGAGAATTGTGTTTTTGCTCTTGCCTGTAGCGAACAGGGCGCTTATTTTCAGTTCATGCAGGGCGATGGTCCTTCAACCGGTCCCCCACCGGCAGGCCTCATCCCTCGGCATCGACTCCCTCTCGATGCCGTGCGCGTCAAGCGCACACCCGCCCAGTCTCTTTCCCCCGAGGAGACTGGGCTTTTTCATGTCTGGACGGGCTTTTCGCCCTTAGTCAGTGCGGCAAAGCTGGTGCGCTTGGTGCCGCGTCGGCGCGAAGTGGCAGGACGCCATCGAGAATTGTCGTATCGATGGCCCGGAGTTCTTCCGCTACACGCCGAAGCCGGGCGGTGACCTTGGACGCGAGGTGATCAGCCAAGGCTGTGTCGCGGACAAGCAGTTCGCAGAGGGCCGTGCGAGTGAGCTTGAGGCATCGAACCTGTGTCTTGGCGACGACGGTGGCACCGTACGTGTGCTCGACGAACATCGCCATCTCGCCGATCATCGATCCGATCTCTATCTCTTCGGCGTCAGCGCCGGGCAAATCCTGCCATTCGGCGGCGCCACCGACGATAAGCAGCGCCGCGTCGGCGTCCTCGCCCGTGGTGGTAATCCGTTCGCCGGCTCGGAAGACAATGCGCTCCGCGGCACGGGCGATCTGAGAGAGCTGCTGGGACTTTAGCCCCTGGAAAAGCTCCACGCGCAGCAAAGGTGCTGCGAGGACGTCGACGACCATGATGCAAACCCCGGTAAACGGACGCTCCTGACGGACGCGAACGCAACTGGACGGGGCTCGAACGTGCAACAAAAGCGCAGCGCCGCCTATAATTACTCACTCCTACTCGTAAGTAGAGGCTAGCCCGCGGCTGACGGAGCGTCGAGGGCTAGCCGGTCGAATTCTGTTGATGACGCATTCGAAACGTCTGGCCCGGACGTCACGGCACGAGTTTGTACCCGCCACTTTCGGTCACCAGCAGCTCAGCGCTCGAGGGGTCGGTCTCGATCTTCTGGCGGAGGCGGTAGATGTGTGTTTCCAGGGTGTGGGTGGTGACGCCAGAGTTGTAACCCCAGACCTCGGCGAGCAATACGTCACGGGTGACGACCTTCTCGCCGGCCCGATAAAGATATTTGAGGATCGACGTTTCTTTTTCGGTGAGGCGGATTTTGTTGCCCTTGGCATCAAGCAGCGTCTTGGCAGCCGGCTTGAAGGTATAGCTGCCGATGACGAAGACGGCATCTTCGCTTTGTTCGTGCTGACGGAGTTGGGCGCGGATGCGGGCCAGCAGGACTGCAAATTTGAACGGCTTGGTGACGTAGTCGTTGGCGCCTGAGTCGAGGCCAAGGATCATATCGGCATCGGAGACGTTGCCTGTCAGCATGATGACCGGGCTCTTGAAGCCGCCCTTGCGCAACAGCTTGCAGGCTTCGCGACCGTCCATGTCGGGCAATTGCACGTCGAGTACAACCAGGTCGATCTGGGCGTTCTTGGTCTTTTCGATGCCGGATTGTGCGGTGGCTGCATCGAGGACGATGAACTCGTCGTAGAGACCGAGCTGTTCGCGCAGCTGTCCCCGCAGTTCGTCGTCATCATCGACGAGGAGTATGGTGCGCTCGTTGCTCATGGATCGAGGTGTTCCTGGCTCGCAGCATGACCGGACTGATCGGCGCGCTGCAGCGTAACCACTATTTGGCATGACAGCCGTCAAGCGCTACTTATTCTAGCATTTGAAGCCCGCTGCAAGGTCTGACGGGCGCTCAAGGTCGGTGATCGCGTACTATGGCAAAATCGTGTTCCGGCGTGACCGGCATGGTCGTTGGCTCGCGGTCGCGGCATGACAGTCGCGGCTGGCTCACGATCGCTGGCCGGACGCTGCCCGTGGCGCTCGGTCGCGCGGGACGCCGTGTGCTGAAGCGGGAGGGGGACGGCGCGACGCCGGTGGGGGTCTGGCGGCTGCGTTGTGTGCTCTATCGCGCCGATCGCGGGCAGCGACCACGAACGGCGCTGCCAGTGAGGCCGTTGCGGCGGGACGACGGTTGGTGCGACGCGGTCGGGGACCGGGCCTACAATCGGGCTGTGCGGTTACCTTATCCTGCGAGCGCGGAGGCACTTTGGCGCGCCGATGCGGTTTATGACGTGGTGGTGGTGCTGTCGCATAACGAGCAGCCGCGGACATGGGGTGGTGGCAGCGCCATCTTCATGCATCTGGCGAGGCCGGGTTTTACGCCGACCGAAGGCTGCATTGCGCTGACGCGACGCGATCTAGGAATGGTGCTGGCGCGGTGTGGGCGTGGCACGCGCGTACGCGTGACGGTATGAAAAAACCCAGCCCGCCGCGCGAGGCGGCGGGCTGGGGCGATGAGCGGGGCCAGGCCCAGGGGGCTGGCCCTGCAAGGATCAGTAGTTGTAAGCGCGTTCGCCGTGATCGGCGATGTCGAGACCTTCGCGCTCTTCGTCGATGGTTGGGCGCAGACCGATGATCAGATCGACGACCTTGTAGAGGATCGCGGAGCCGATGCCGGACCACAGCAGCGTCAATCCAACGGCTCTGGCCTGGATCATCACCTGCTTGCCGAGCGCATAGACTTCGGCAACCTTGCCGGCTTCGTAGTCGAAGATGCCCTGACCGCCGAAGGCCGGCGCCGCAAGGATGCCGGTGCCGATGGCACCGATGATGCCGCCGATGCAGTGGACGCCGAACACGTCGAGCGCATCGTCGTAGCCGAACTTGTTCTTGACGGTCGAGCAGAAGACAAAGCAGACGGCACCGGCGACGAGGCCGAGGACGATGGAGCCGGCGGGGCCCGCATAACCGGCAGCCGGCGTCACGGCGACGAGGCCAGCGACGGCACCGGAGACCATGCCGAGCAGGCTCGGACGGCCTTTTTCGACGTTTTCGGCCAGCGACCAGGCGAGGGCGGCGGCGGCGGTCGCAACGAAGGTGTTGACCATGGCGAGGGCCGCGGTGCCGTTGGCTTCGAGGGCCGAGCCGGCGTTGAAGCCAAACCAGCCGACCCACAGCAACGAGGCACCGATCATCGTCATGGTGAGCGAGTGAGGAGCCATGGATTCCCGGCCGTAGCCGACGCGCTTGCCGATCAGCAAGGCACCGACGAGGCCGGCGATCCCGGCATTGATGTGCACGACCGTGCCGCCGGCGAAGTCGAGGGCGCCCCAGGTGAAGGCGAGGCCGGCATTATTGTTGACGGCGGCGAGGGCTGCTTCAGCGGTGGCCTTCTTGGCAGCGTCGCTGCCGGCATCGGCGATGGCCTTGACGGCGGCGGCGATGTCATCGGGACCGGCCCAGTACCAGACCATGTGGGCGATCGGGAAGTAGATGAACGTGACCCACAGCGGGATGAAGAGGGCGATGGCCGCGAACTTCATGCGTTCGGCGAAGGCGCCGACGATGAGGGCCGGGGTGATGCAGGCGAAGGTCATCTGGAACGCGATGTAGACGTATTCCGGGATGACGACGCCTTTGGTGAAGGTGGCGACCGTGCTGTCGACGGTGACGCCCTTCAGGAAAGCTTTGGAGAAGCCGCCGAAGAAGGCATTGAAGCTCGGGCCTTCGGTGAAGGTGACGCTGTAGCCGTAGAGGACCCAGATAATCGAGACGATGCTGACGGTGTAGAAGATCTGCATCAGGATCGAGAGCATGTTCTTGGTGCGGACAAGGCCGCCATAGAAGAGCGCGAGGCCGGGTACGGTCATGAGCAGGACGAGCGCGCTGGAAATGAGCATCCAGCTGGTATCGCCCTTGTTGGGCGTAAGCGCGTCGGCGGCGAGCGCGGGCAATGTGGACAAGGCTATGAGCGCGGAAGCGCCCAATGTCGGCCCCAAGAGGCGCCGGCTAGGTACGTCAGACATCAACGAGGTCTCCGAATCTTAGGATTTGTGGGAATAGGGACTTTGTCAGGAACCGCTGCTGCGCCGGAGCAAGCACCGTGCTGTGTGGCGCGCTCCTGGTGGCGCATACACGGCATCGCCTTTTCGGGGCAGCGATCAGCTAGAGAGCGGCCGCGTCGGTTTCGCCGGTGCGAATGCGGATCGTGCGTTCGACGGGGGTGACGAAGATCTTGCCGTCGCCGATCTGCCCGGTGCGCGCAGCCGCAACGATCGCATCGACGGTGCGGTCTAAGTCGCTGGAGGCAACCGTCACGTCGATCTTGATCTTGGGCAGGAAATTCACAGCGTATTCGGCGCCGCGATAGATCTCGGTGTGACCCTTCTGCCGGCCATAGCCCTTGACCTCGGAGACTGTCATGCCTTGGATTCCGAGGTCGGTCAGGGCCTGGCGAACCTCCTCAAGTTTGAATGGTTTGATGATGGCGGTAATCAGTTTCATACGAACTCCCCTGCAAGACATGGCCACGGTGCAGCCACAATCGGGTCAGAGGTAAACAAATAGTGTGCCAGTTCTGGTTTTGGTGAGATTTTCGTTTCAATTCAATACGATGGCGCAGGCGAGCGTAAATTACGGGCAGCCCAATCGCAAGGCAATGCCTGTATTTTAGGCAATGTGCCGATTATTTAGGCCGGTAGGCGCTGGCCTTCTGGCGGATCAAGCCTTCCTGCGCAACGGATGCGACGAGGACGCCGTCACGGGTGTAGACGGCGCCACGGCAGAAGCCTCGACCGCCTTGGGACGAGGGGCTTTCCTGAACGTAGAGCAGCCATTCGTCGGCGCGAAAGGGGCGGTGCAACCAGAGTGCGTGGTCGAGACTGGCCATCTGGATATCGCGGTCGACCATGAGCTTGCCGTGGGCGATGAGGGCGGTGTCGAGCAAGGTGAAGTCGGACGCGTAGGCGAGCACGCACTGGTGCAGCGGCAGATCGTCGGGAAGGCTGCCGGTGGCGCGCATCCAGAAGGATTGCTCGGGCGCGTGCTTGCCACGTTCAATATAGCGGGAGACGTCGACGGGGCGCATCTCGATGGGGCGCTCGCGCTGCCAATAGGCGCGGATGTCCTCAGGTACGTCGCCGGCGAACTTGGCGACGAGCTGCTTCTCGGTTGGCAGGTCCTCGGGAGGGGGAACTTTCGGCATCTGCGATTGATGATCGATGCTGGTCTCGGCCTTTTGCAGCGAAACGCTCATCGCGAACATGGTCTTGCCGTGCTGGATGCCCTTGACGCGGCGGGTGGAGAAGCTGCCGCCGTCGCGGGTGCGTTCCACCTCATAAATGATGGGGATGGTGGGGTCGCCGGGTAGCAGGAAATAGGCATGGAGGGAGTGAGCAACGCGTTCGGCGGGCACGGTGCGAACGGCGGCAACCAGGGCTTGGCCCAGGACCTGGCCGCCGAAGACGCGCTGCCAACCGTTCTTGGGCGAGACGCCGCGGAAGAGATTCTGCTCCAGCTGCTCGAGGTCGAGGATGGAGAGAAGCGTTGTGATGGCACTGGCCGATTTGCCGGTCTTTGATGGCATGGCGGGGGCGTCTCCGTCTGGGCCGCACTGGCGCGTCTCTCTCATGTGGGCAGGAGCGGGGGAATTCGGCGGCCGGTCAAGTGGGCAGTTCTCAAGGAGGCGGTTCCGACGGCAAACCGCCCTGCAGCGCGCTGCAGAGCGGTTCGCTCATGTCAGACGGGGTAAATGGCTAGCCCTTTGTCTCCGGCTGTCAAAAAAACTTGGCCTGTAGGGCGGAGTAGCGAAGCGTCATCCGCCGTCACATGCGTCCGTTGCCACCAGCTGTCGTAAGACCTTTGCTGGCGATGGCGGTTCGGGCCGCCAAGGAACGGCTCATCCGCCCTACGGGTCGCGTTTATTTTGCAAGAGCCGGGAGCGAAGGGATAGGCAAGATAAATCTTGGACTTGCATTGAGCCAAGCGCCACGGGCGCGCTGGGGCAGGCGGCAATTCAATTATCGAGTTCGTGCATGGATGACTTTCGAGGTTTTGGCACGAGCTGTAACGTAAAATAAGGAACCTTGGCCCATTGGTATAACTCAAAGTTCATTTAGAACATAGGGTTACATACCACTCGATGCTTGAGGCCAGCGACACCGTCCTGGACCGGCGCGCTTCCATGGCGGAGGTGCGCGCGGCGGCTCCCGCGCGACGCAGCAGCGATATGGCCTGGCCATACGTGCGCGGCGCGGGGTTGTCGGTGACGTGTATCTGGGTGTTCGTGATCACCTATCTGGCGCTGACGCCGCGGACCTATCTGAGCCGTTGGACGCTGAACCTGCCGGGCGCGACGAGCAGCGTGAGTGTATCGCTGGATACGATCGGGCAATCGAATTCGACACCGTCATCGCCGTTCTCGAGTTCGTCGCTGTCGCCGAAGGTCGTCTACAAAGAGATCGCGGATGGGGAGAAGGTGCGGTCGGCTGCGGCGCGTTCGTTGGGGTTGACGCTGCTGCAGTTCGGCAAGCCGCGCGTCAAGCTGGTGGATGAAACGGCGCTGATGCTGTTTGAGATGTCGGCGGCCACGCCGGACGAAGCGCAGCGGCGGGGGGAAGCCCTGATTGCGGCGTTCAATACCGAACTCGACCGGCTGAGGACGGATGAAACGGAAAAACGCGCAGGGGCTGTGCAGCGCAATCTGGCGGACTATCAGCATCAGGCCAGACTGGTGCGGGATGCGATGATCCGCGCGCAAGTGGAGACGGGTCTGGTGTCGACCAACCAGTTTACGGAAATGGTGACGGGGCTCGGCAATCTGCGCAAACGCATCGTCGAGCTCAGAAGCGAAGTCCTCAAGTCTGAGGACGAACAGGCGCGACTAGGCAAACAGCTTGGCGTGACGGCGCACGATGCGGGGCAGGGGCTACGGTTAGCGGCCGATCCTGGGGTGCAGAAAGTGCTCAGCGAGTACGCGGAGGCGTCGAGCCTGTTCGCAGTCGATGACGAGCGGTTCGGCGAGCGGCATCCACAACGGCTGGCGGCGCTGAACCGGCGCGATGCGGCGTTGTCGCGACTGAAGGCGGCAATGGCCCGCATGCAGTCGGACGGTGCGGGCGGCACGACTGGAGGCGCAGTCATCGATATCGAGCGGCTGGCGACGGTGGTGAACACGTCGGCGCGGTCGGATCTCTATGCCACGCTGGTGCGGAACGACGCCGTGCTGGAAGGCCGGCGGCGGGAACTGACGTCGATGAACGCGGAACGCGCGCGATTGGAGGCGGAGGTTACGGCGTTGAACCCGGCGGTGGCACGGCTTGAAGAATTGAAGAAAGAGCAAGTCGTTGCGGATGCGGTGCTCAGCTCGGCAATCGCGCGGCTCGACAGCTCGAAATCAGATATTTTCGGCAGCTACCCGATCGTGCAGGTCGTGGCGACGCCGGACATCGCAGAAACGGCATCCCAGCCGCGGCCGCTTTATGCGGCGCTTGGCGGGATCAGCGGAAGTGTCTTCGCGTGCCTCGCTTGGATCCTCGCATGGCTGCAATCCTACCACCGCTGGAAACGCCGGAAGAGCGACTAGTCTTCTGGTCGATTACCGGGACCTGGGGGCTTTGGCTCATCGGGGGACTGTATCATCTTTTCCCGTTGCTCGGCTGGGCGCTGGTGGCGATCGCCATCGGGCGGCGCATCGGTGTGGTCGATGCGCGCGGCTATCGATCGCGTCCGGTGCCATGGGGCGTCTGGGTGTGGCTGATCGGGATGACCACAATGCTGGTGGCACTGGTCATGGGGCATCTGGACTTCGACCTGGAGGCGGAGCAGTTCGTCAAGTCGATCCTGGGCTGGGTGAAGGGGTGGGGGCTGCTGGCGGCCTTCATCTATGCAGGCTCGGAGCTGCGGATCAAACCGATCGTCGTGTTCAGGGCCAACAACATTCTGGCTGCACAATCGCTGGCGTTGACGCCGGTGTTCATGGTGTGCGCGCTCGCGGGGGTGCCGGATGTGCTGTACATTTCGCCGCTGGTCTATCTCGGTGGGCCGGGGCCGAGCTTCTTTGCAGTCAGCACGCATGCTTGGGATGGCGGCTCGCTCGGGTTTCGATTGTTCTACTATGCGCCATGGTCGCCGGCCGCGGCGTTCTGCGCGCATATCGGATTGGTGTGCGGGATTTTCGACACGCGGTGGCGGTGGCGGATCACGGGGATTGTGTCGGCGCTCGTCGTGTGTGCGTTCTCGCAATCGCGGTTGTCGCTGATTGCGGTGCCGTTGCTGCTGATCGGGTTGCCGTTGTTGTCGAGCCTGCTGCGGGCTTGGCCGGCGGCGATCGCGGCGAGCCTTGCGACAGCGGGCGCGCTGGTGTTCTCACAAGCCACGGACGCGTTCGACGATGCGCTGCAGGCCTTCATGGGGGCGCGGGCGGACTCGTCGCGCGTGCGGTCGGCGCTGGCGAGGATCGCCTATCACCGCTGGGAGACGGAGGCGCCGGTTTTCGGGCACGGGGTGGTGGAGCGGGGCTCACATCTGGTGGAGCATATGCTGATCGGCTCGCATCACACGTGGCATGGGCTGCTGTTCGTCAAAGGCGCGGTGGGCTTCGTGGCGCTGGTGTTGCCACTGGCGTGGAGCTTCTTTGAATTGCTGGCGAAGGCTCAACGCGATGCGGTGGCCCGGGCGGCGCTGGGGATGGTGCTGGTGTTCGTGTTCAACTCGTTTGGCGAGAACTTGGAAATTCTGGCCTATCTGGCATGGCCCGGTTTGCTGGTGATCGGCATGGCGGCGCGGCGGCGGCTGCTGGTGCCGGCGGTGTGGGCGGGGGAACTGAGGCCGGCATTCAAGGTGCATCCGGAAGCGGCGTAGGCGGATGGGGGCAGACCCATGGGTCTGACCGCACTGACCGCATGGCTCACAGGTTGGGGACGACGCGGGTCAGTTTCCAGTCGGCACCGGTGAACGACATACCGACGGTGGCGTCGGGGGTCGGCTTGGCGGCATCGCGGGCAACGGCGATGTTGAAGGCGAACGGGCCGGCAAAGCGGAAGCTCTTGATGTTGCCAAGGCCGAAGCTGCGCTTGGCTGCCGGCTTGCCACTGTCGGCTGCGGGGACAGGCGTCTCCGCCGGTTTCTTCAGGCCGCCGAGGGCTTTGCCGAGCACGCCGGCAAGCTCGCCGCCGCCAACAACGGCGCCGGGGTTTGAACCGGCCGCACCGATCACCTGTCCGAGGATGCCGCCGAGGCCGCCGCCCGAGCCGCTGCCGCTATTGCCAGTGGCACCGCCGGCGACGGCGCCGAGCTGGCCTGCAGCGTCGCCTAGAACTTTTTCAACGGAGGCGGCGATGTCGCCCCCGTCGTGAGCGATGCGGATGACGGTTTCCGGAGTTACGAGGGCCGCGAGCGCCTGCTCGACGAGCTGGCCTTGCATCTTGGTCTTGATCTCGCCGCCAACAGCGCCGGCGAGCGGGCCCAAATTACGCATTTCCTGTTCGATGCGCTTGCCGAGTTCGGCGGTAACGGCAGGGCGCAGGCTTTCGCGCACGGCGGGGAAATCGACCTTGGCGTCGAGGGCCGCCGCATCCTTGCTGGTGAGCGCGCCGGCAATGCGCCAGGCGGACCAGGCGGGCCAGGCGACGTAGAAGGCGAGTGCGGCAACAACGAGCAGGCCGATGAGACGTCGCATGAGTGTCATCCTCTCTTTGTCTGCGGGCGGAGCCGCGGACCATACAAGCCGGCAAAGCCTTACACCGAGCGCGGAGCAAAGGCCAACGGGGGCAATGCGTTTTTCGTGGCTGGGGATGAGCAACTCCTTGACGGCACGGAAGCCGGCGAATCGTTCTAGGGATGACGCTTGTCAATGGACGACGCGCGCGAAAAGGCACACGATGGCACCGAACCTGGCACGCAAAACACGGCCAGACTTGCTCGAGGGGGCCGGGCCGACCATGGACGACGCGCAGGCGATCCTGGAAAAAACATTCGGATATAAATCGTTCCGGCTGCATCAGAAGGCGATCATTGGTGCGCTGATCGAGGGGCGCGACGTGCTGGCGCTGATGCCGACGGGCGGCGGCAAGTCGCTGTGCTATCAGATTCCGGCG
>JANYHP010000369.1 GCA_025359005.1 Hyphomicrobiaceae bacterium
CCAGCCTATGCCCAGACCGCCGGTGGCGGCATGGAAACGATCGTGCAGATGGTGCCCATCGCCCTGATGTTTGTCATTTTCTACTTTCTGCTGATCCGTCCGCAGCAGCAGAAGGCCAAACAACACCAGGAAGTCGTCTCAAAGCTCAAGAAGGGGGACAGCGTGATCCTCGCCGGCGGCATCCTTGGCAAGGTGGCCCGCGTGCGCGACGGCGACCCCGAGATCGACGTGGAAATCGCCAAGGGCACCATCGTATCGGTGATCCGCTCCAGCGTGTCGGACGTGCGCAACAAATCGGACGCGGCCAGCAACGCAAGCTGAGCCGTCCCGAACACCCCGTTCGCCAACACCTAGGCTTGCTCCATGCTTCATTTTTCTCGCTGGAAAACGATTGCCACGCTGGCCATCTGCCTGCTCGGCGTCCTGTTGACGATCCCCAACTTCCTGACGCAGGCGCGTTACGATCGGCTTCCGAAATTCGCCCAGAACAAGTTCGGCCTCGGCCTCGACTTGCGCGGTGGCGCCCACCTGCTCACCTCCATGGACCTGGAGGAATTGCGCAAGGACTGGTTCCTGTCCCTGCAGGACGACGTGCGCAAGCGCCTGCGCGACGCCAAGCTGACGTTCACGCCACCCGGCGTGCAGGGTGGCTCGGTTACCGTCCGCGTCAACAATCCGTCCGACCAAGCTGCGGCCCTCGCAGCGCTCAAGCCCATGAGCCAGACGGTCGGCAACGTGTTCGCCGGCACTGCCGTGCCGGATCTCAAGATCGAAGCCGTCGGCGCCGACGTCGTCACCATCACGCCGACCGAGCCTGCGCTGAACGAGCGCGCCGCACAAGCGATCGGCGCTGCCATCGAGGTGATCCGCAAACGCCTCGATCCCGATGGCACCAAGGAAGTGGCTGTCTTGCGCCAGGGCCGCGACCGCATTCTGGTGCAGCAGCCGGGCGTGGAGACCGAGAAAGAGCTGGAGGATATTCGCCTCAAGCTCAAGCAGACCGCCAAAATGACATTCCACCTCGTCCACCCGACGATGAGCGCCGAGGAAGCCAAGCAAGGTCGCGTGCCCTCGGGCTACATGCTGGTTCCGTCGTCCGATCACAATCCGCCGGAGGAGCTGATTGAGACGCGTCCGATCCTGACGGGCGAGCAACTCGACAGCGCCGATGGGGGCCGCGACAGCCGCACCAATGAGCCGGTGATCAACTTCCGCTTCAAGACGGCCGGCGCGCGCATCTTCGGCCGCGTGACGCAGGAGAACGTCGGCCGCCGCTTCGCCATCGTACTCGACGGCAAGGTGATTTCCGCCCCCGTGATTCGCGATGCCATTCTCGGCGGCACCGGACAGATATCCGGCAATTTCACGGTCGAGGAAGTCAACCGCCAATCGACCCTGCTCAAGTCGGGCGCGCTGCCTGCAAAACTGAAGATCGAAGAAGAGCGCGTCGTCGGCGCCAGCCTCGGCCAGGACAGCATCGACCAGGGCAAGCGCGCTGGTTACATTGGCCTCGTCGGCGTCGCCGGCTTCATGATCTTCGCCTATGGTCTGTTCGGCGTTTTCGCAGTGATCGGGGCGGCGCTGCACGTGGTGCTGGTGCTGGCGCTGATGTCGTTGATGGGATCGACGATGACGCTGCCCGGCATCGCCGGCGTGGTGCTGACCATCGGCATGGCGGTCGATGCCAACGTGCTTATCTACGAGCGCATCCGCGAAGAATTGCGCAACGGCAAGACGCCGCTCGCTGCCATCGATGGCGGATTTTCGCGCGCCTACGCGACGATCATCGACAGCCAGCTCACGACCTTTATCGCGGGCCTGCTGATGTTTGCCTTGGGATCAGGCCCTATCAAGGGCTTTGCCGTCACGTTGACACTCGGCATCATCACCACCGTGTTCACAGCCTTCACCGTCACGCGCCTGCTCGCCGCCTGGTGGCTGCGCATGCAAGATCGCCGCGCTGTACCGGCTCCGCTGTAGCAATGGAGTGAATAGCGAGGAGTGAGTAGAGTACGCGCCCCGCTACTCATTTGTCCCGTCCTACTCGCCGCTCTCTGCTCATTCTTCGCAATTCGCAATTCGCAGGTTCAGCCATGATCTTCAAAGGCGTCGACTTCTTCCCCCACAACACGCGCTGGAAGATCATCTCCTGGCGCTATGTATTCGTCGGCCTGTCGTGGGCGCTGGCGATCGCGGCAGCCCTGATGCTGTGGCAGCGTGGCCTCAACTACGGGGTCGACTTCAAGGGCGGCACGCTGATCGAGATCCAGTCTGTCAGCGGCAATCTCGACGTCGCGACCCTGCGCGACAAGCTCGGCAAACTCGGACTTGGCGACGTGCAGGTGCAGGCCATCGGCAAGGGTAACGAGGCCCTTATCCGCATCGGCCAGCAGGCCGACGACAAGAGCCAGGCCACGGCCGGCGGCAGGGTCAAGGAGACACTCGGCGAGGGCATCACAATTCGCCGTTCGGAGACAGTGGGGCCGACCGTTTCGTCGGAGCTGAAAACGACCGGCATCAAGGCCGTTGTCGCAGCCCTGCTCGGCATTCTCATCTATGTCTGGTTCCGCTTTGAATGGCAGTTCGCCGTCGCGGGCATCGTCGCGCTCGTGCACGACGTGTTCATCACCAGCGGCATGTTCTCGCTGCTCTGGTACGAGTTCGATCTCGCCACTGTCGCGGCGTTGCTGACACTGGCCGGTTACTCGATCAACGACACCGTCGTGGTCTTCGACCGCATCCGCGAGAATATGCGCAAGTACAAGAAAATGGACTTCGAGCAGTTGCTCGATCTCTCCATCAACGAGACCTTGTCGCGGACGGTCCTGACATCATCTGTCACCGCCGTGTCGGTGCTGGCGCTTTATCTGTTCGGCACCGAGGCCATCCACGGCTTCTCGTTCGCCATGCTGTTTGGCATCATCATCGGCACCTATTCGTCAATCTTCGTGGCGGCACCATTGCTGCTTTATTTTGGCGTGAACCGCGACAATGCGCA
The DNA here is from genome assembly GCA_025359005.1 of Hyphomicrobiaceae bacterium. Classification (GTDB taxonomy): domain Bacteria; phylum Pseudomonadota; class Alphaproteobacteria; order Rhizobiales; family Hyphomicrobiaceae; genus JABFRJ01. The sequence continues at coordinate 2,999 of JANYHP010000369.1, forward strand.
GGCCAAGGGCAGCGCTGGCGCCAGCACCGCGAAGGCGTGAGGCCGTGACGGCGGGTCCTGAAAACCCGGCACCGCGCTTCGATGGCTTCGTGTCGGAGCGCGCGGCGATTGATGCCTACGGCAATGGTGGGTTTCGGTTCGCCGGCATGAGCCACCGCGGCTCGCTGCTGGTACTGTCTGATGGCACCCACGCCTGGAGCATGAGCGCGCCGGCGACGGCCGCCGACCTTACCGCGCCCGTGCTCGCCATTCTCGCGCGCCTGGAGGAGCCTCACTTCCTGCTGCTCGGGACCGGGCAGACACAAGTATTTCCCGAGATCGCACTGCGCCGCGCCTTTCTCGAACGCCGCATCGGCCTCGACGTGATGGATACCGGCGCCGCGGCCCGCACCTTCAACGTCCTGCTCGCCGAGCGCCGGCCCGTCATGGCGGCGTTGGTGGCGGTTGGATAGCGGGGAAAACCGAGCCACAATGGAAGGGGCAGCAATGACCAGCACACGCTCGCCCAACGAATTAATCGAGGCCATTCGGCTCGCCCGCCTCTACGAACCCGAACGGTATCTCGCAGCGACGTTGACGCCGGAGCCCGAGCGCACGGCGTTGATAGCACTGGCAGCCTTTGCTGCTGGCTTGCAGCGCATTGCAGCCGACGCGACCGAGCCTTTGCTCGGCGAGATCCGTTTGCAATGGTGGCGCGACAGCCTGGATCAACTGGCCGAAGGAGGCCGGACAGGTGCCCCGCTGGCCGACGCAATCGGTGCGGACATGATCACCTATGCGCTGCCCCCGGCGCTCCCTGCCGCCATGACGGAAGCCCGTGCCTTCGATCTCTACAACGATCCCATGCCAGATGCCGCAGCGCTCGACGGCCACCTGGCCAAGACCGAGGCCATACCGTTCGAACTGGCACTGCGCGTGCTCGGCGTCGCTTCGTCGGAGGCGGCTGAACTGGCTGCACCGGCCGGCCGTGTCTTCGGTTTCACGCGGCTCCTGGCGCGGCTGCCGGTGCATCTGGCCGCCGGCCGGCTGCCGCTGCCGCGCGAGGTCCTCGACCGCCATGGCGTGACCAGCGCTACGATGCTGGCCGGGACCACAACGCCTGCCGTCCGCGCCATGGTAGCCACGCTTGCGCGCGACATTTCCGCCACGGGCGCGGTGCTCCGGCCACGGATCATGGCCCTTTCTCGACGCCAGCGTGCCAGCTTGCTTCCGTTGGCCCTCGTCCTGCCCTATGTGCACGCCATAGGCGCCCATCGTCGCGATCCGCTCCGCGACATCGCCGACCTTGCACCCATGACGCGTGTCTGGCGCATTGCCGTGGCACACTGGTCGGGCCGCTTCTAGCCGAGGACTGACGATGCCGAATTGTCCAACAGACTTGCGCAGTCCATCGGGGCTCACGCACATGCTTGCAGCGCTGGCCACGATCGCCACGCTGATGGCCCTCACGCTGCCTGCTGCGGCCGAGCCGAGCATCAAGTGGCGCGTGAGCAATCCCTTCCGACTGTTCACTGATCCGCAGGATACAGAGGTCCATCGCGCGACATATGAGTCGCTGACAGACGATGAGCGCCGCACGCCCGTACTCAGCGCCGAGCGTGCACTGGCCGAACGCCATCCCGATGGTTGGGCCGCAACCATGTGGCAAGACGCCTGCTGGGACGCCAGCAAGAACCGCTACGGTTGCCCGGCGCTGGCGGATTTCGTCAATCCCAAGAGCCACGCGGTGCGCACCGAAGTGCTCGATATCGCTGACGGCGACGCGGTCGACTGCACCTGGCTCACCACGCCGAAACGAGGGGGCACACGGAGCGCGCCGGTCACTGCCCGCTGCAATACGGCTGTTGATCTGGAAATTCCCTATCCGGCAGGCGCGTCGGTTACGGTCGAAGTCGGCGGCCAGC
>JANYHP010000396.1 GCA_025359005.1 Hyphomicrobiaceae bacterium
GGTTCTCGCTGGCGTTGGCGCCGGGTCGCGCCTGCTACGTGCCGCTAGGACATGCCAGTGGCACCGGCGATCTCTTCGGTGGCGGCGGCGTGTTGCCCGATCAGATCCCCGTGCGCGAGGCGTTGGCTGAAATTAAGCCGCTGCTCGAAAATGCGTCGGTCCTGAAGATCGGCCAGAACCTCAAGTACGACGCGCTGGTGCTGTCGCGGCACGCCGTCGCAATTGCACCAATCGACGATACGATGCTGCTTTCCTACGCGCTGGATGGCGGCCGCGGTAGTCACGGCATGGACGCGCTGGCCGAGCGGCATCTGCAGCACGTCTGCATCTCGTTCAGCGACGTCATCGCGCACGCGCCGGGCGCCAAAAAGGGCGACAAGACGTTCGCGGGCGTGCCGATCGAAAAGGCTGCGGAATATGCAGCCGAAGATGCCGATGTGACGTTGCGGCTCTGGATGGCGCTCAAGCCGCGGCTGGCGGCGGAGCGCATGACAACTGTCTACGAGACGTTGGAACGCCCACTACTCCAGGTCATCGTCGACATGGAGCAGGCCGGCATCAAAGTGGACAAGGCGATCCTGGCGCGGCTGTCGTCGAGTTTTGCGCAATCTATCGCGCGGCTCGAAGAAGAAGTGGCGGCGCTAGCGGGGCACAAGTTCAACCTTGGCTCGCCGAAGCAGCTTGGCGAACTTCTGTTCGACCGTTTGAAACTACCGGGCGGCAAGCGAACCAAGACTGGCCAATGGGAAACGCGCGCCGGCCTGCTCGACGATCTCGCGGGTAACGAAGATCTGCCCGACGACGCGCGCAAGCTGATCAATACCATGCTCGAATGGCGCCAACTCTCGAAGCTCCGCTCGACCTACACGGATGCACTGCCGCACCACATCGACCCCGCGACAGGCCGCATTCATACCAGCTACGCGTTGGCGTCCACGACCACGGGGCGGCTGTCGTCAAACGAGCCGAACCTGCAGAACATTCCGGTGCGCACCAAGGAAGGCCGCGAGATCCGCACCGCCTTCATCGCCGACAAAGGCGCTAAGCTCATTTCGGCCGATTACTCGCAGATCGAGCTGCGCGTGCTCGCCCACATCGCCGACATTCCGCAACTCAAGGCGGCATTCGCGGAAGGCCTCGACATTCACGCCATGACGGCGTCGGAAATGTTCGGCGTACCTGTCAAGGACATGCCGCCGGAGGTGCGCCGCCGCGCCAAGGCCATCAATTTCGGCATCATCTACGGCATATCGGCGTTCGGGCTCGCGGCACAGCTCGGCATTTCGAAACAGGAGGCCGGCGAGTATATCACGACTTATTTCAAGCGCTTTCCCGGCATCCGCGCGTACATGGACGCAACCAAGGCCTTCGCGCATGCGCACGGCTATGTGGAAACCGTGTTCGGCCGCCGCATCCACTACCCGGAGATCAACACCAAGAACCCGTCGATGCGCGGCTTTCTGGAACGCGCGGCGATCAATGCGCCCATCCAGGGCTCGGCCGCCGACATCATCCGCCGCGCCATGATCCGCATGCCCGAGGCGCTGGCTGACGCCAAGCTCACGCATACGACGATGCTGCTGCAGGTGCACGACGAGTTGATCTTCGAGGTGGCCGACGACGAAGTGGAGCGCGCCATCGCCACCGTGCGCGCCACCATGGAGAGAAGTGCCGAACCGGTCGTCAAACTCGCCGTCCCCGTCCAGGTCGACGCCAAAGCCGCCGACAACTGGGAAGCCGCGCACTAGAGCATTTTCCACCAAAGTGGACACCGGTTTGGTGCAGAAAATGCGACAAACAAAGGGCTAGAGCGCTTTCCTCGATCCAAACCAAGTGGAAAGCGCTCTGAGGCGCGCGCCCATGGAGGTTGGGCCAAGCGTAGCGCCACCCCGTCAAAAGCACAGCACGCGCACGTTGTCGTCCATCAGTTCGGGGATGTAGTCGGTGAGAGCGGCGAGGCCGTCGCATTCGGGGATCAGGTCGTCCTGGCGGTAGTCGAGCAATTCGAAGGTGCCCGCGCAGAGCAGAAAACGCGCGCCGCCGCGCTTGGCCATGCGGATGAAGTCGAGCGCGGTCTTGCCCGAACCGGGCTTGATGACGATTTTCTCGGCCTCGCCCTTTTTCATAAGGATGCCGGAGGCGCCCGAGACGATGACCTCGACGGTATAGTCCATGCTGGCAGCCATCGCCGCTTGGAACAGCGGCGTGCCGACCTCGATGGCGCGGCCCGGGTCGGTGTTGACCAGCATCACGACAAGTTTCTGCGCCACTGTAGGGTTCCTGATCGACTTGAGCTCTCGGTAGCACGGCTACCGGGTCCAGCACTCCTTGGCCGAGACTACTTGGCCGAGACTACTTGGCCGAGACTACTTGGCCGAGACTACTTGGCCGAGACTACTTGGCCACCACTTCCACGACGGCGGCTTCGCCGGGCGTGGCGGCAA
>JANYHP010000408.1 GCA_025359005.1 Hyphomicrobiaceae bacterium
CGTTCTCGCCGATCGCTTGGATTACGGCGAGAGCAAACCAGTCGACGTCACAATCCGTGTGCAGGCAGCGGAGTAAAAATTCTCTCGGTTTGTCCTTTTACATGCTTGCATATGTTCAATACGACGCTGGCAAGGTGAAGATTTTGAGGAAACCAGATGAGCCAACGAACCTTCTATCGCGAATTTCCCGCTCCGCTGAGAATGCATCTGTCCGATGACACAATCAGGTTGCTCAAAAGGCACCTGCCTGAGGGCGTTCGGTTAGAAGGCGAAGTCATAAGCGCTCTCAATGAAAATCTCAGCGCTCACATAAATGCGCTTAGGATCATCAACGCGACGGTATCTGATGTGCAGGCGGCGCAAGAGCAATTGGATAAGATCGTCAGACAAGCTCAGCGCGTATTGGGGGCACCGTCGATCAGCAAAGGCGCCTCTTGGCTCAATAAGTTGGAAGCCACGCTGACGCCGCCAAAGAATGCGACAGGACAGAGCGAAGTTGCACGCCATGTCGCGATCGACTTTCTCGCGAATAAATTTCTGACCACTGAGCAGATGCGGAACAGCGAGCCTTTCACAACAGGCAAGTCAGCTCATGCTTGCTTGGCAATGCAAATTTGGAATGATGAAAATCTGAGGCGCCTTTGCCGGTTTGCAGCTCAAGTATCGGTCGAAATCAATCAAACGAATGCTGAAGCGAAAGCCGCAATCGAGCCTCTGATCGGAAAGCTGCTGATTGACGGGAAGCCGTTTTCGTTCAAACCGGACCCGTTGCGTGAAAAGCTAAACGACCCGAAAGGGGATGCGCTGGCCGATTCTGCAAAACAAATGATCCTGGTTTATCGTTGGATGGGCGGAGCGGCCGTGCTTCACAAAGATGGAACTCAGAGCCACTCACTGCGTCCGACGGCTTTCATGTCATTTTTGACCGTAATGACTGAGGCTCTACCGAAAGAATTCCGGCCACCGAGAAAAGACGCACTCCACAGCCGGGCACGCACTTATCTCACTATTGAAAAGAACCTTGCGGCTTGAGGCTTTGATGGCTGGCTCCATGAAGGCACGTCGCGTCCTTGCGGCACTCCTGCGAATTGGTTGGTCGATCAAACGACAGCGCGGCTCTCATCGCACGCTTGAGCGCGCGGGTTGGCCCGATTGCGTGTTCGCGTTCCACGACAACGAGGAGATTGGCCCTCGGATGCTCGCGCGTATCAAAAAGTCGACAGGTTTGAAAGATGCCGACTGTTAGGGCGTCCACAGCCCCGCTTGCCGCACTGCAACCGCCGGCTGGAATTGGGGACAGTCACTGGTTCGTTTGTCCGCTCCGGATGAACTGCGGAAAATCGAATAACAATTCGTGACCGTCCGCTTGGGGGTCAAAAGCGTTGGTTCTGGCAGACGGTCCGAGCATGTGACCGCCCAACCTGACCCTCTCCCCGTGAAGAACGGGGAGAGGGGATTCATCTGGTGCGCGACGGCCGCACCTGGCCCATCGCGTCGGCGGCGTGACGGTCGGAATTGGTGGTCAGCGGAGTTTTTGAGCTGAGACACGACCCACTTCTCAGCCAGTCGCGACATTTGGAAAATGCGTCGCGCGCGGCGCCGTGAGCTGCGCCACGATACTCGCAAAAGGCTGACAGACGAACGGTTTCGCCTTTTTCTGCCACCCCCGGGTCCGCGCAGCCTTGCGGGTCTCAGGGCTTGCGGCCGGCGAAGGCGCCGAAGCGGAGGCCGAAATAACTCCAGACCATGGCCACCAGGCCGGCGAGGAAGATAGCAACCAGCGGCTCGGTTGCGGGGCGCACGTAGAGAATTGCGGCGAAGAGTGCGTAGTTCAGCGCCGCTGTCGACCAGGCCACGCCGAGGAAGCGGAGATACTCGACCAGCGACGGTTTGGCGGCGATCTTGAAGGTGAAGGTGCGGTGCAGCAGCCACCCCACGGTCATGGCCGTGAGAATGCTGGCCACACGCGACGGCAGCACCGGCAGACCGAACAGCACCGTCAGCACCTTGAGCACGCCGCCATCGACGACGAACGACATCACGCCCGAGCCGATAAAGCCGAGCCAATGGCCGAGCCCGCTCGTCGAGGGGCCGTTCGCAGGGATCTCGCTCATGCGCATGCCCCGAGGGGACGCCAATCGACGGCGGCTCCATCTGCCGCGCGCGCGGGGTGCCAGATGAGGTCTGGCAGATGGTCGAGCTGCATCAGGCCATCATGCTCCTGCTGGCGCCGTTCGACCACCGGATCGAGCGCCGCGAGCGCGGCGTCCGCGTACCCTGGATGACACATCACGATGGTCACGCCGCTCTCGCGCCCAACGCCACGGCGCAACTCACCGGCGATCTCGGCCTGATAGGACGCGGTGGTATCAAACGCCGAAAACCCTGCAAACCGCCGGTTGATCGGCAGCCCGCGTGCACGCACGGCCGGCGCGAAGCCAGCCGCGAGCGCCTTCACCGTCATGGCCTTGGCGCCGGCGACCCCGCGCGCCAGCAACTGGCCCGCGGCATCGGACGGATCGCGAACGAGCGGCGGGCACGACCTGTAGCGGCGTGTCAGTTCATCGAGCAGCGCACCGCGCACAACGGGCAGCACCTGCACGTGCTGATGGCCATCCACGTGATCGGGCGGAAAACCGAGATGGCGTTCGAACAGATCGAGCTGGCGGGCAATGTCGGTGGCGATCTCGGCTGCATCGAGCCTGCCGAGAAGCGCACGCGTCATCAGCCCACCGAGCGCTGGATAGGCGCCGCTGGGCGCCAGGCTGGGCATCGGCTGCAGCGGCGCGCCGAGCGTCAGGTTGAGATGGAGACCGATGGCAATCCTGTCGCGCAACGAGGCCAAGCGCTGCGCCGATTGCGGCCACTCCGGCATGGTGACGAGCACACTGGTGCCCGACAGCCGGCGTGCGTAGGCCAGCGCCTCGATCGACCGCGAGACGCCGTCGGTCATAGCGTAGTCGTCGGCATTGAGCACGATACTCGGAGCGCCGGGCGACGTCATGACGCGTCGCCGTGGCGCCGGCCGTCGGCTGTGCGGCGACGCGGGCCAACGCCAAGTTCATCGGAAACGAGAAACAACGGCCGCCCTTTCACTTCTTCGTAGATGCGGCCCATATACTCGCCGATCACGCCGAGCGAGATGAGCTGGACGCCGCCGAAGAACATCACCGAAATCAACAGGCTGGGAAAACCCGGCACGTCGTTGCCGAAGATCAGCGTGCGCGTGAGGAACACCAGCAGGTAGCCGAACGCCGCCATCGACACCACGAGCCCAAGGTACGACCAGATCCGGAGCGGCACGGTCGAGAACGACACGATGCCGTCGAGCGCGAAAT
>JANYHP010000410.1 GCA_025359005.1 Hyphomicrobiaceae bacterium
CTCGCCCAACGACGTCGTCGTCAAGTCCGACGGCAGCATCTGGTTCACCGATCCCATTTTCGGCATCCTCGGCGACTACGAAGGCTATAAGGGCGAGAGCGAGATCGCCACCAACGTTTATCGGATCGACGGCGAGACACTGAAGCCGACCATCGTCGCCGAAGGCATTCTCGGCCCCAACGGCCTTGCCTTCTCGCCCGACGAAAAGACACTCTACATCGTCGAGAGCCGGGGCGAACCTTATCGAAAAATCCTCGCCTACGACGTCCGCCTAGACGGCAAGACGATCATCAACAAGCGCACCCTGATCGATGCTGGCCCCGGCGGCACGCCCGACGGATTCCGTCTCGACATCGACGGCAATCTCTGGTGCGGCTGGGGCATGGGCTCGGCCGCGCTCGATGGCGTGATGGTCTTCAATCCGTCCGGCAAGCCGATCGGCCGCATCGCGTTGCCCGAGCGCTGCGCCAACGTCTGCTTCGGCGGCCTCAAGCGCAACCGCCTGTTCATGGCTGCTGCGCAGGGGCTTTATGCTCTTTATGTCAACACGCAAGGCGTCGCCGGCGGGTGACGGAGCGACTTGGACGGAAGCCAAAGGGCTCTGCCCTTTGATCCCGCAAAAGGGCGTGGCCCTTTTGAAACCCGTCTGGGGTGGACGTGGCAACGGCGTTGCAAAATTTGCCGGTTTAGGGTCCGCGACGGCAGGTCGTTTCTGTGCCAACAATCTCGTTGGACGGCGGTTGAATTCGCGCTAGCCTTCGGTCCAGTCCCGGAGGCTGGTGATGAGCACTGCCGCGCAAGAGAACGAGCCTGATCCGCTGACCCTTGCCGTCATCGAGGCGGGACTGCGCCAGGTCTGCAACGAGATGGACATCGCGTTTTCGCGCGCGGCGTTTTCGCCCGTGATCGCCGAGGCCGACGATCGCGCCGACGGCATCTACGCGCCTGATGACGGGCGACTGATCAGCCAGGGTGAATTGGGCTTGCCGGTGTTCGTCGGCACCATGCAGCAGTCGACGCGCGACCTCATCCGCCTGATCGCCGAGGGCCGCGCCGGCCGGCCCGAGCCGGGCGATATCTATATCGTCAACGATCCCTATCTCGGGGGTACGCACCTGATGGACGTGCGGTTCGCGCGGCCATTCTACTATCAGGGCGAGCACGTCTGCTGGCTGCAGAACACCGGCCACTGGCCCGATGTGGGTGGCATGGTGCCGGGCGGATTTTCCGCGCACGCAACCGAAGTCGAACAGGAAGGGTTGCGGCTGCCGCCCGTCAAGTTGTTCAAGCGCGGCGTGCTTGATGCCGAGATCCTTGCCATCATCCAATCCAACATCCGCGTCGCCGAGCAGCGCATCGGCGATATCAAGGCGCAAGCCGCAGCCCTGCTGGTCGGTGACAAGCGCCTCACGGCGCTGATCGATCGGCATACGTTGCCCGTCATGCGCCGCGCCTGGGCGGCGCTGGAGGATCGCGCCGATGCACGCATGCGCGCCTACATCGCCACCATTCCAGACGGCCGCTACGAGAGTGAAGCGTTCGTCGACAGCGACGGCGTCGTCAATGAGCCTCTGCGCATTACGCTGTCCGTCACCAAGACCGGCGGCACGCTCTCCTTCGACTTCACCGGCTCGTCGCCACCCTGTCGCGGGCCAATGAATTCGGTTTCGGCGACGACGATCTCCGCGGTCTATCTCGCCGTCCGCCATATCTTTCCAGATACGCCACTGAACGCGGGCGCCTTCCGGCCGCTGACGATCACGGGGATCGCTGGTACGTTCCTCGACGCGCGTTATCCGCGCCCCGTATCAGGTTGCGCCGCGGAAGTGTCGCAACGCATCGCCGAAGCCGTGTTCCTGGCGCTGGCCCGCGCAATCCCGGATCGTGTCACCGCCGCACCTGCCGGCACAAGCGGCAACTTCTGCCTCGGCGGCGTCGATCCGCGCACGGGCGCGGGCTACGTCATGTATCAGATCACCGGTGGCGGCTATGGAGGCAATGCCAACCACGACGGCCTTTCCAATGGGTGCTCGACCATCGGCATCTCCAAGACGGCGCCGGTCGAGGTGATGGAGCAGAAGTTCCCGGTGCTTTTCCGGCACGTTTCCATCCATCACGCCTCGGGCGGCGCCGGCGAAATGCGCGGCGGCTTTGGCGTTCATTACGAAATCGAACTGTTGGCCGGGGAGGCACGCGCCTCTTTCGTGATGGATCACGGCCGTTATGGCCCGCCAGGAATAGCGGGCGGCCAAGCGGGCGCAGTCAATGTCGTGCGCATTCATCGCGGTGGCAAAACACTGATCCCCGAGCATCTGTCGAAAGACCAGGACATCGTTATCCGCGCCGGCGACCGCGTCGAAGTGATGACGCCTGGCGGTGGCGGCTATGGCAATCCTGCCGCCCGCACGGTGTCAGCCATTTCGCGCGACGTTGCCCGTGGCACGTACACGGCGCAAGAGGCGCAAGCGCGCTGGCCCCATTGGCAACCGGAGGGCGCGCCATGAGCGTCTATTGGCGGCCCACGACACTGCGGGACGCACTCAATGTTATGGCGGCGCAGCGCTTGCCGCTGACCGTGTTGGCCGGGGCTACGGATATCTACCCGGCGCGCACGGCGAAACATGCGGCCGGCCTGCGCGAACCGATCGATATTCTCGATATCTCGGCCATTCCGGAGTTGCGCGGCGTCGCCGACCGCGGCGATCACTGGTGGATCGGCGCCACGACGACGTGGTCGGAGTTCATCGCGACCGATCTGCCACCGCTGTTCGATGGGCTCAAGGCTGCGGCACGCGCAATCGGCGGCGTCCAGATCCAGAACCGCGGCACCATCGGCGGCAACATCTGCACCGCTTCGCCTGCTGGCGATTCCATTCCCTGCCTGCTGGCGCTGGACGCGGACGTGGAGTGCCTCACGAAACAGCCGTTCAGCGTTGCGATGGGGAAATTTCATACGGGCTACCGGACAACGATACTCGACGGCGGCCTCGTCACCGGCCTGCGCATTCCGAAACAGCCCGGACGCTCGCACTTCGCCAAGCTCGGCGCGCGGCGTTATCTGGTCATTTCCATTGCGATGGTGTGCGCTGTGGTGGATGTGGACGAAGGCGGACGCGTTCGATCCGCGAAAGTCGCGGTCGGAGCCTGCTCGGCGACCGCCCAGCGCCTGCCGTTGCTCGAAGCAGCCTTACGCGGTCGTCAGCTTTCACGCGACCTGGTGCAACAGGCGCACCTCGCATGCCTTGCGCCCATCGACGATATCCGCGCGACGGCCGGCTACCGACGGCACGCGGCGCTGACTTTGGTCCGCGATGCAATCGACGCACTGGCCGGCGACACTGTGCGGGAGGCGGTCCATGGCTGATCTCGGCACGCTTGCATTCGCCCTCAATGGCGCGGCTGTCTCGATTGAAGCCGCGCCGCTGGAAACGCTGGCCGATGTGCTGCGCAACCGCCTGCATCTCACCGGCACCAAGATCGGCTGCGACGCGGGCGACTGCGGCGCGTGCACGGTTTTGCTCGACGGCGCGTCGGTGTGCGCCTGTCTTGTTCCGGCCGCGCAGTGTGCAGGACGCAGCGTCGAAACCGTTGAAGGCGCCGGCCCCGACGGCATCACCGATAGATTGCGCCACGCCTTTCTCGAACACGGCGCGGCGCAGTGCGGCATCTGCACGCCGGGCATGCTGATGGCTGCGACCGATCTGCTATCACGGAACGCGAAGCTCACACATGAGCACGTCGAAGACGCGCTCGGCGGCGTGTTGTGCCGTTGCACCGGCTATACCAAAATCATCGACGCGGTGAAGAGCGTCCGCGACGCAACGGACGCGACCACGTTGGCGGCGCGGCTGGATTGGTCGCTGCAGAAGCGCGTCGGCAAGAAGTTGCCGCGCGTCGACGGCTGGGCGAAGGTCACGGGCACGGAAAAATTCGGCGCAGACGAGGCGCCTGCTGACGCACTCTGGATGCGCGTCATCCGTTCGCCGCACGCCCGCGCGCGCTTCGAGATCGGCGATACGGCCGCACTGCTGGCGCGCAATCCCGGACTTGCCGGCCTCGTCACGGCGCGCGATGTGCCGGGCGAGAATTCATTCGGTATTTTCCCCGATACCAAGGACCAGCCGGTGTTTGCCGAAGGCCACGTTCGCTTTCGCGGCGAAGCGATTGCGGCGCTGGTCGGCAGCAAGGACGCGCTTGAGGCCATTTCCGACAGGGATATCCCGATCACGTGGTCGGTTCTCGACCCACACATCGGGGTCGATGCGGCGCTCGCGACGGATGCCCACGCTCTGCACGATTTCCGGCCCGACAATGTGCTGACCCGCGGCCGACTTGCGCGCGGCGACGTGGCATCGGCGCACGCAGCAAGTGCTGTGACAGCGTCTGGCGCGCTCGAGACCGGCTTTGTCGAGCATGCCTACATCGAGCCCGAAGCGGGCTATGCAGTGCCGGACGCAGACGGGCCGGGCACGATGGCCGTACACGCCTCCACGCAGGCGCCGTACATGGATCGCGACGAGGTGGCACGTGTGCTCGGCATTGCTGCGGAAAAAGTCCGCATCGTGCCGACGGCCTGCGGCGGCGGATTTGGCGGCAAGCTCGATGTGGCGGTGCAGCCGCTCCTCGCCGTGGCTGCGCGCAAATTCGGCCGGCCTGTGCGCATCGTCTACACGCGCGCCGAAAGCATGGCGTCGACCACCAAGCGCCACCCGTCGCGCATCAGCGCCAAGGCCAGCGCCGACGCGCGGGGCCGCTTGACTGCGTTCGAGATGGAGGGTGATTTCAACACGGGCGCCTATGCCTCGTGGGGACCGACGGTGGCCAACCGCGTGCCGATCCATG
>JANYHP010000470.1 GCA_025359005.1 Hyphomicrobiaceae bacterium
GGTGTTGACGCTCCGCGTCATCAACAGGCGATTCTCAATCGCATCAATCACTTCTATGTCGTAGGTTACCTTCGTGCGAGACGGAGAATGAGGCAAACCGCAGCACGGGCATGCATGACAAAGATCGCGTAGGAAGTACCGGTAGATTTCCGGCGACGCGCTGATGTGTTCAACCCGGCCGACGGTTGCCCTGTAGTGACTGTGGGTCGCGCGTGGCCGGATTAGATTCCACACAGCTTCTGGCGATGACGCGAACTCCAGTTGGTGACTTGGCTTTATTGTGATCGGCAAATAGAGCCGGTTGAACGCAATCACCAAACCAGCGACCACTGTAAGCGCCAGTATCGCGCGCGACCAATTTCCGAGTTCAAAGGCATTACTGAATTGGGTGATGGCGAAGATGACTGCACAAAGAAGCAGTGCGTAAGTCAGTGCCGCCATAAGCAGGCGGTTTTCATGGCGCTCGCTCGCGGATTGCGCAGGGGAGCGTTCCGCATCTGCATTCGTCGTCATAACGAATTCCTGGAGGCCGTGCGAAGCACGATGAAACTCTCCGGATCATATCGCCGTTGGATGAAACAACGCCTAAAGTGGATGGTTTACGACTTCTTTCTGAGAGTGCTCAGCTGTCGGCCGTGACGAGCGCAGATCGGTCGGGTCATTATCCATTAACGCCTCTTGTTGGCCCGGTCCCACAAGGCTCTCTTCGTCAGCATTTGACAGCAGCGGAAGTCGACGGCCGAGAGATTGCAGAGCCTTGCAACGGTGACAATGGGTCATCTGCGTCGTGCCGGTGCCGGTGGGTGTCGGCTGGACTTTGAAAGCTGCCATTGCTTTTGCGATTTTAAACTGACCCGCTACCGGCAACGGGACCAATCAAAAAACGGATGGGGTGCCTGCTGCCTGAGGGCGTCGCAATCGATCTGCGCAGTCGTTAACGGTTATGTTACGCTGTGCGCGTGCCGCGGTCGCCTCGTCCTCGCCTCGTCCTATGCCGGACATTGGGAAACGGACTGAGCTGGCCGCAAACGCCGTGCGTCACCGATTGAGCAACCACGTTGAGCAACCCGATGTCTGAGCCCGCCCAGCATGCCATGCCTGCCGATGCCGCCGCGCGTCGCGCCATTGCCCCCGTCGTCTGCTACGCGGTCGACAAGGTTCCACCTTATGACCGCGCCTTCTATCAGGCAGCGCGCCAGAGCATGACGACGGTGGCCGAATACGTCGTGCCGCCGCGCGATGCTGCGGCCTTCGCCGTTCCTGCCGGCCACCTGTTCCGCATTCTCAGCGTCGAGGGTTCGCAAGTCGGCGATCTCAATCTATGGAACGCGCACGATCTGTCGGAGCGCTTCTTCAGCGGCAAGACCCGCGCGCTGCACGCCACCCACGTCTCAACCGGTCATCGCCTGTGGAGCACGCTGCCGAGCCTTCGGCCGCTGGCCACGATCACTCACGACACGCTCGACTGGTATGGGTTTGACGAGCACGGCGGCGGCATCCACGATGTCATCGGTACGCGCTGCGATCCCTACACGCACCGATTGCTGAGCGGCGGCGACTATCACCACTGCTGCCACTCCAACCTGACGCGCGCGCTGGCAAAGCACACCGGCCTCTCTCTGGCAGACGCCGAACGCCATGTGCACGATGTGCTCAACGTCTTCATGTGCACCGGGTTCACCCGCGACACGCACCAGTATTTCATGAAGGCCAGTCCGGTGCGTCCGGGCGACTTCATCGAGTTTTTCGCCGAGATCGATCTGTTGTGCGCGCTGTCGGCGTGTCCGGGCGGCGATTGCTCCAGCAGCCATTCGAGCGATGCGGCGCGCTGCTATCCGCTGCAGGTCGAGATTTTCCGCCCCAGCGATGGCGCGCTGGCCGGTTGGACATCGCCCAAGCCGAGCGCTTATTCGCGCAATCATGGCGTTGGGTGATGCGCGAGCCGGCCGCGCTTTGCTGTGCCGAATTCCGGACGTCACAACGAGGGGCGCCACGAACACGGACTTGGCTTTTGTTGGGTCGCGCGAAGGCTTGACCCAACCTACGTCAGTGCCCGCAGCACTTTCGGCAGCCAGCCCATGACCTCGTCGAGATGATCGACGATGGCGTCGGGCATGAGGTCTGCCACCGGCACATTCGAGTAGCCAAAGCTCGTCAGGATAACCGGCACGCCGGCAGCGCGTGCCGCCTCGCTGTCGGCGCGGCTGTCGCCGATCATCACCGCATCGTGCGCAGAGACGCCGAACGGGGCGAGGCAGGCATGGATCATATCGGGATGGGGCTTGCGCGGCCGGTCGTCGCGGGCGCCGATTTTAACGTCCAGCAGATCTGCGATGCCGAGCGCGCGCACGGCGATGTGGGCGACGTCTTCGGCCTTGTTGGTGCACAGCGCAGTTTTCACGCCGCGTGCCCGCAGCGCTTGCAGTAAGGTGCGCGCGCCGGGATAAAGCCCGTTGCCTTCCGCCGAGACCAGGCGATATTCCGCGAAAAACCGTTGCATCAGCGCGGTTCTTTGGCTGTCGCCGAGTTGGAGACCAGCGCGATCGGCCGCCTTGTCGATGGCCATTTTTGCACCGCCGCCGACGATGGTGTGCACGTCCTCGGCGGTGAAGGGTATGGCGCCGAGCGGCGCGAAGCCGGCGTTCAGGGCGCGTGCGATGTCGGCCGCACTGTCGACCAGCGTGCCGTCGAGATCGAAGACGACGGCTTTGGGAAACGCCATGGAGGCTGCCTTTGCGCCGCTCATCGTGCCAACGCCGAAACGCCGGGCAGGTCGCGGCCTTCGAGCCATTCAAGAAACGCGCCGCCGGCCGTCGATACGTAGGTGAACTGGTCGGCCACGTCGGCGGCATTCAAGGCCGCCACCGTGTCGCCGCCGCCTGCCACCGAGACGAGCGTACCGGACTTTGTCATCTGGGCCGCGGCCTTGGCCAGTGCAAACGTGCCCGCGCCGAACGGTGCAATCTCGAAGGCACCGAGCGGCCCGTTCCACAACAGCGTCCGGCATCCCGCCAGCACTTGCATGAGATGAGCGACCGACTGCGGCCCCACGTCCAGGATCATCGCGTCCGCCGGGCATGCGGTGATGTCCACCACCTGGGACGCAGCACCCGCCTTGAATTCACGCGCCACCACGCCATCCACGGGCAGCACGATCTCGCAGCCCTGCGACTGTGCCGCAGCCATGATCTCCCGCGCGGTGGCGTGGAAATCCGGCTCGGCCAGTGATTTGCCGACCGCGATGCCTTGGGCCTGAAGGAACGTGTTGGCCATGCCGCCGCCAATGATCAGCTTGTCGACCTTGGCCATCAGGTTGGTGAGCACGGGGATCTTGGTCGAAACCTTGGCGCCGCCGACCACGGCTGCCGTCGGGCGTTGCGGTTTATCGAGTGCTGCGCGCAGGGCGCCGATTTCTTCCATCATCAACGGGCCGGCGTAAGACGGGAGCAGATGTGTCAGCCCTTCCGTCGAGGCGTGCGCCCGGTGCGCGCAACTGAAGGCGTCGCCGACGAAGATATCGCCGAGCTTGGCCAATTCGACCGTAAACGCTGGGTCGTTGTTTTCCTCGCCCTTGTGGAAGCGCAGGTTTTCCAACAGCACCACCTGGCCGTTGTGCATGGCGGCCACTACGGCTGCGGCCTTGGGCCCGATGCAATCGTCGGCGAACGCTACGGCCGCGCCGAGGCTATCGGCCATGGCGGCGCCGATGGGTTTTAACGACAGGCTCGCATCCGGTCCATTTTTTGGGCGGCCGAAGTGCGAGAGCACGATCACCTTGGCGCCTCGCTTGGCGAGATCGCGCAAGCCCGGTACCACGCGGGCGAGCCGCGTCGCGTCGGTGACCTTGCCGTCGGCTAAGGGCACATTCAGATCGCAGCGCACCAGCACCCGCTTGCCGGCCACGTCGAGGCCTTGCGTGGTTTTTAATCGATCGAGGTTCATCGCGAGGTCTCCGGTGCTGGTGCGCTGCGAGGGGGTGCATACGAGGCGGCGGGCTGCAGGCTTTGCTTCGCCCCGCTTTATCGGTCGCCTTGGCACCCGGCAAGCGCATGCACGACGCACCGGTTAAGACTATGCAACGGTGTCGCGCTCGTTCATGTCACAGTTAATAAGCGAAACGATGCGAGGGACCAATTCTGATGACTGGCGCCCACTGTGCCGAGTGTGGCGGTCAACTCCCGTTGCAGGGCATTGCGCAACGTCTGCCCGCCCGACGCGAGGACGGTGAAAATGGCCCAGAGCCAGCCAGTCA
>JANYHP010000475.1 GCA_025359005.1 Hyphomicrobiaceae bacterium
CTTGATTGTTGTTTTTTGTGTGTTCGCGGCGGGACGCCTCGCGCAGTTCCCGAAATAAATGTTAACGGCGAAGTAATCAATCCCCGCCCCCTGCACCCTGGGGTATACTGGGGCATCGCAACGCGCCTGACAGAAAGCACCGCTTCCGTGAAATATGTTTCTACCCGTGGCACCGCCCCCGAACTGGGCTTTGAAGATGCCCTGCTCGCCGGCCTCGCCCGCGATGGCGGATTGTATGTACCGGCCGAGTGGCCGGTTTTCTCGCCCGCAGCCATTGCCGCGCTGGCGGGAAAGCCCTTCCACGAGGTTGCCGCAACCGTGCTGGGCGCGCTGTCCGGTGGTGCCATCCCCTCGGCCGATCTGGCGGCGATGACACGCGAGGCCTACGCCACCTTCAGCCACCCGGCCGTAACCCCACTGGTTCAGATCGGCCCCAACCGCTTCGTTCTTGAGTTGTTTCACGGCCCGACCCTGGCGTTCAAGGACGTGGCCATGCAGCTGCTGGCGCGCCTGATGGACTACGTGCTCGCCAAGCGCAACGGGCGCGCGATGATCGTCGGCGCCACCTCCGGCGATACCGGCGGGGCTGCCATCGAAGCCTTCCGCCATGCCACCCGCGCGAACGTCGTAATCTTGTTTCCCGATGGGCGCGTTTCCGACGTGCAGCGCCGCATGATGACGACGCCGCATGCCCCGCATCTGCATGCCCTCTCGGTCGCCGGCACCTTCGACGACTGCCAGGCCCGCGTGAAGGACCTGTTCAACAACCTGCCCTTCCGGGATCGCCTGAAGCTTTCCGGCGTCAATTCGATCAACTGGGCCCGCATCGCCGCGCAGGTGACCTATTATTTCGTCGCCGCCACCGCGCTCGGCGCGCCGCACCGCAAAGTCTCGTTCGCCGTGCCCACCGGCAATTTCGGCGATATCTTCGCCGGTTACGTCGCCAAGCGCATGGGCCTGCCGATCGCGAGCCTGACGATCGCCACCAACGACAACGACATCCTTGCCCGCACGCTGGCCACCGGAGCCTACGAAACCCGCGGCGTTCGTGCGACCACCTCGCCCTCGATGGACATCCAGGTTTCGTCCAACTTTGAGCGCTACCTGTTCGAGGCGTCGGGCCGCAACGCGCCCGAGGTCCGCCGCTATATGGACGGGCTCAAGCAATCTGGCCGCTTCACGCTCGCTGGTGCCACCGCCGACACGTTCGTCTCCGAGTTCAAGGCGTACGCGGCCACCGAGACAATCGTCGCCGAAACGATCCGCGCGGTCTATCGCGACACGGGCTATCTGCTCGACCCCCACACCGCCTGTGCCGCGGCCGCCCCGCAGTCCGGGGGAGCGCCCGAAGTGATCGTGGCGACAGCACATCCGGCGAAGTTTCCCGACGCCATCAAGGCGATCGCCGGCATACACCCGGCCTTACCCGCCCGTCTTAGCCGCCTCATGACCGACCCCGAGCACATGACCCGCGTCGACAACGACGTGGCCCGGATCGAAGCCCAGATCGAAAAGTTCGCAGACCGCGTCGCCGGAGCCCGCCGATGAGCATGAAGTCCCATACGACGGCCAACACATCCGGCACCATCACCACGCTGCCCAACGGCATCCGCGTTGTTACGCAGCACATGCCGCACGTGGAGACCGTCGCGCTCGGCGTCTGGGTGGATGTCGGCGCCCGCCACGAGAGCGAAGCCGAAAACGGCATGTCGCACTTTCTCGAGCACATGGCCTTCAAGGGCACCGGCCGGCGTTCGGCGCGCGCCATCGCCGAGGAGATCGAGCAGGTGGGCGGCGAGCTCAACGCGGCTACCGGCCTCGACACCACGGCCTATTTCGCGCGTGTGTTGAAGGCCGACGTCGGGCTCGCCTTCGACATCATCGCCGACATCCTGCTCAATCCGAGCTATTCGGCCGACGAGATCGAGCGCGAGCGCGAGGTGATCCTGCAGGAGATCGCCGCCACCCGCGACAGCCCAGACGAGATCGCCTACGACCTGCTCAACGACGTGGCCTACCCGGATCAGGCCCTGGGCCGCGCCATCCTCGGCACGACGGAAACCGTCAAGAGCTTCACTGCGCCCACCCTGCGCGGCTTCCTTGAGCGCAACTACCACGCCGGCCATTTGATCGTCGCGGCCGTCGGCCATCTCGACCACGCGGCAATCGTCCGCCACGCCGAGGCCCTATTTGGCGGGCTAAAAAACGACAGCGGCGGGGCGGGGGATCGATTCGCGCCGGCGCGCTATCTGGGAGGCACCCGCTCGTCGGCCAAGTCGTTCGAGCAGAGCCACCTGCTGATGGGTTTCGAGGGGCCGAGCTATCGTGAGCCGACGTTCTACACCGCCCAAGTTTTCTCCGGGCTATTCGGGGGGGGCATGTCCTCGCGCCTATTCCAAGAGGTCCGTGAACGGCGCGGCCTGTGCTATTCGATCTATTCGGGTTGCTTCGGTCTCGGCGACACCGGCCTGTTCACTCTTCACGCTGCCACGGGGCACGACATGCTGGCAGAACTGATCGACGTCGTCCGTGCCGAAGCCGATCGCGCAGCCTCCACCGCGCCCGATACGCGCGAGGTCGATCGGGCCAAGGCGCAACTCAAGGCCGGCCTGCTCATGAGCCTGGAAAGTTCCGGCAGCCGCGTCGAGCAGGTGGCGCGCCAGACATTGCGTCATGGCCGCCTCATCGGCGTCGACGAGCTTGTCGCCCGCGTCGATGCGGTGACGCCCGAGGCCGTCCGTGCGTTTGCTGAGACGCTGTTTTCCGCCAAGCCGCCCTCCGTCGCGATCGTCGGCGCCGGCCGCAAGAGTGCCACCCATGCTACCCGCGCTGCGCGTCCGTTTGCTCGCCCCGCCCTGATTGGAGCCGCGTGAGACCGGGATGTCTTTTCTGCTGTCATCGTCCCGCGCGACTGCCGACCTGGATCTCCGGGGCAACACGGTTTGCCTGCGCGCGCCGGTGATGGGGGACTACCAGGTCTGGGCGGATCTGCGCGCCCAGAGCCGCGCCGAGCTCGAACCGTTCGAGCCGCGCTGGACCCGCGATGAACTCAGTCGCGGTGCCTTCCGCCATCGCCTCAAGCACTACGCGCGCGAGGCTGCCCAGGATCTCGGCTATGCCTGCTTCATCTTCGACGGCACGGGCGAGCAGTTGTACGGCTCCGTCACCGTCTCCAACGTGCGGCGCGGCGTGGCCCAGGCGGCCAGTATCGGCTACTGGATCGGCACGCCCATGGCCGGCCAAGGGCATATGACGAGCGCGCTCCGCCTGTTGGCGCCCTATTGTTTTCAGACCTTGAAGTTGCATCGGCTTGAAGCCGGCTGCGTGCCGGCCAACCAGGCCTCCGTGCGCGTCCTCGAGAAAAGCGGGTTCAGCCCCGAGGGCCACGCCCGCAAGTATCTGCGTATCAACGGCGACTGGCAGGACCACCTGCTGTTCGCACGTCTGGCCGACGATCCCGCGCCGGAGCCGACCGCCTGATGCGCGCACCGCAGAACAGTCTTGGCCTCCTCCGCGCTGCACTGCTGCACATCGCACTGCTGTGCGCGCTCATCGTCGTGACAGCCGTCCCCCCGGCGCGTGCCACCTCCTCCATCGACGTCGGCCGCGAGACCGAGCGCATCGAAATCAATGCCGTCGGCACGTCGGTGACCGGTGTTGGCGATCATCTCCAGATCGAGACCGCGCCCGGCGCCGACGGCCTGACCGACCGCATGAGCGTGCCCGCCACGATCGCCGGCTCCAATCCGCGCTGGTTCGTGTTCGCGCTGCGCAATCCGACTGACACGCGTGTCGAGCGCTGGCTTGCCGCCGACCGCTACAGCCATGCCGGCTCGGGAATCGTCTGGCCGCGCCTCGACGCCCGCCAGATCGAAATCGTCACGCCGTCGCTGGGCTTTCTGCCCGAGAACCTGGCACTCGACGGCACGGACGCGTTCCGGCTGACGATCGAGCCCGGGCAGACAGTGACGTTCGCAGCCGAACTGTCGAGCGATACCATTCCGCGGATGACCGTCTCGCGCGCACTCGATTTTGAAAAGCGTGCACGCAATCGCCAACTCCTCGACGGCGTGCTGCTCGGTATCACCGGCCTGCTGGCGATCTTCCTCAGCGCCGTTTTTGCAGCCAATCACAAGATAATCTTCCCCGCGGCCGCCCTCTTCACGTGGTGCGTGCTCGCCTACCTCTGCGTCGACTTCGGCTTCTGGCACAAGCTGTTCAACGTCCGCCCAGAGGACAACGCGCAATACCGTGCCGCCACCGAGGCCGGTATCGCCACGACGTTACTGATCTTCACCCACACGTTCCTGCGCCTGGCCGCCTGGCACGGTTTTGCCAGCCTGCTGCTGCGGCTATGGATCGTGGCCCAGCTCTCCCTCGTCGGCATCGCGTTCCTCGATCCGCGCCTTGCCGCCACCTTCGCGCGCCTGTCGATGGGCGGCATTTTCGGCCTTGGTTCGCTGTTCGTGATTGTCCTGTCCTTGCGGGGCCAGGACCGCGCGCTATCGCTCGTGCCGACATGGCTGCTGCTCGGGGTGTGGCTCACCGGCATGGCTTTCGTGCTCGGCGGTCGCCTGCAGACGGACGCCGCCGTCACCGCTTTGACAGCGGGCCTCGTCCTGATCGTGCTGCTGATCGGCTTTACCGTTACCCAGTACGCCTTCCGCACCGCCGACCCAGTGCATTCCTACGCCAGCGGCGAGCAGGGCGTGCGGTTGCTGGCGCTCGAAAACTCCGGCGCCAGCCTGTGGGAATGGAACGCCAAGCGGGACGAGATCAAGGTCGGCGCCAACCTGGAAGCGGCACTCGGCCTCGCCCCTGGCGATCTGCACGCAACCGCGCAGGTCTTCTTGGACCGCATGCACCCCGTCGACCGCGACCGGCTGCGGCAGGCGCTCGACAGCCTCAAGGAAACCCGCGGCGGTGACCTGCGCCTGGAATTCCGTATGCGCCACGTCGACAACGACTATCGCTGGTTCTGCCTGGAAGCCGCCACCGACCCCACAGCCGACAGCCGCCGCACGCGCTGCGTCGGCCTCGTCCGCGAGACGACCGACAGTCATTCCGCCAACGATCGCTCGCGGCACGACGCGGTGCATGATCCTCTGACCGGCCTGCCAACCCGCGCGCTGTTTCTCGACCGCCTGGAGATCGCCGTTGCCCGCGCCAAGAGCGAACCGCTCGTCGAGCCAGCCGTGGTGCTGATTGACGTCGACCGGATCGCCTCGACCGCCACAGCCGAGCAGCCCTTCGAGGCCGACGGCCTGTTGATCGCCATTGCCCGCCGCCTCGCCCACCTGGTCGGCTCCGGCGAGACGCTGGCCCGCGTCGGCGGCGACCAGTTCGGCATTCTGCTGATCGCCAAGCGGGGCGAGCGTGAACTTGCGGCTTACGCCAACACCGTCCGCCTCGCCGTTCGCGCGCTGATCAAGATCGGTCCCGTTGAAATCACGCCCACTGCCGCACTCGGCTTTGCGACGTATGACCGCAACAAGGGCATGATCGCCTCGGACGTGCTCGACGACGCCGAAATCGCCATGCATCGCGCGCGTTCCACCGGCCGGGATGCAGCCCTGGCCTTCACGCCCGACCTGCGCACCGACCGGCGCGACCGCGCCTTCATCGAGGCCGATCTGCGCGAGGCGATCGACAAAAAGCAGCTGACGCTGCACTACCAGCCGATCATCCTCATGCGCACGCAGGAGATCGCCGGTTACGAGGCGCTGGTGCGTTGGGAGCATCCCCGCCACGGCAAGCTCGATCCGTCCGAATTCGTGCCCATCGCCGAGGAATCCGACCTCATTGTCAAGCTGGGCTCGGCTGTCATCGCCATGGCCGTCGCCGACCTGCAGCGCTGGCAGCAGACCTACGACCGCCCCGCCAGCCCGCTCACCGTCAGCGTCAACGTCTCGCGCCGGCAGCTCATGAGCGCCGGTCTCGTCAACGAGATCCGCAACGTGATCGCTGCCGCCAAGCTGCCGCGCGGCAGCCTGCGCCTGGAAATCACCGAAACGCTGGTCATGGAAAATCCCGAGCACGCAGCAACGGTGCTCGGCGAACTGGCCGCCGCGGGCGCCGGGCTTTCGCTCGATGATTTTGGCACCGGGTATTCGTCCCTCACCTACCTCAACATCTTTCCCTTCGACACGCTCAAGATCGACCGTGCACTGGTGCATGGCTCGAGCGAGGCCGGCACGGTCTCCGCCATCCTCCGTGCCGTCGTCACGCTGGCCCACGAGCTCGGCAAGAAGGTCGTCGCCGAGGGCATCGAGACCGAGCAGGATGCGGCCGCGCTGCGGTCGCTGGGCTGCGAATACGCGCAGGGCTATCTCTACGGCCAGGCGCAGTCGCCGCGCGACGTCGTCCAGGCCCTCAAGGACCTGCGCAAGGCCGAGCGCAAACTGAAACGCGGCGGCCTCAGCCGTCTCCGCGATCGCGTGGCTCCAGCGACAGCGCCCGCGAAAGGCCCCGTGGCGGCGAAGGGTGCCGATCTGCCAGCGTCACCGTCTGCAGATGCGCCGCCGCTCAGCGGCAAGCAGTCCCGGGCGCCGGCCCCGCGTCTCGGCCCGGCAGCCCGTCTTGTCAGTCTGGCCGGTCGCAAGGCCGCTTCCAGGAATCCCATACCGGTCGGCAGCCCCTCTCACCACGGGGCGCCGCCACCGCAACCGGCCACAGGTGCCGCGCGTGCGTCGTCGCCGCGCGCACCGTCCGCTTCCGCTAGCCCGGCGCCCCGTGCCCAGCCGCCGCCCCGCATGCCGCCGCTCCCCATTGCCTTGCCCGCAGGCGTTCAGCGCGGACGACCGTTGCAATCGCCCGGCTCAGAGGCCGCCGTCGCCGCTGCCAGCGCAAGCCTTGCCGAGTTGGGTGCACAGTTCCGCGTGCCGTCCCCGCCGTTGCCCGGCGCCGCACCGGCCGCGCGTGCAAGTTCGGGCGCCGGGACGGGCGCTGCAGCCCTGCTTGACGCACTCGCCCAGTCGATGGCGGGGCCGGCACCGGGCCAGGACAACAACCGCGCACGTCCGCCCGCGTCTCCGCCTGCGGCAGCCTCGTGGGAAACCCCGCCGACCATCCCGCTACGGCCCCAGATCCCGATCGAACCCGCCAAGCCCATCGATCTGTCGACCTTGCCGCCGGGCATCGCCGCGAGCCTCGCCAAGCTGGCTGGCCAGTCGAGCCCCGTGCAGCGCCCGGTGCCTCTTGAGCCGGATGCCCATGCCGAGCCAGCGGCCGCTCTCGATCAGCAGCTCGCGGCCCTGTTCCGCCCCGCCGCCGGCCAAAAATGACGCCTTACGCGTGCCCGGCTTCGGCGACCAGATGGCCCTGGTCGACGCCCAAGGCCCACAGCGCGCGCTCGTATTTGTGCTCGAGCACCCGGTCGAACAGGATGTCGGCATCGGCCGAGCAGTGCAGCCAGCCGTTAGCGCGGATTTCCGCCTCCAGCTGCCCGCCTGCCCAGCCGGCATAGCCCAGCGCCAGCAGCGCCCGCGACGGTCCCTTGCCTTCGGTGATCGCCTTGAGGATGTCGACCGTGGCCGTCAGGCACACCGTCTTCTCAACCGCCAGCGTCCGTCGCTTGGCTTTGTAGTCGGGGGAATGCAGCACAAAGCCGCGCTGCTGTTCCACCGGCCCGCCGAACAGCACATCCATGTCCTGGATCGGCTCCTGGCGGTCCCAATCGGCCGCATCACCGCCGAAATCGACGTGCTCCAGCAATTCCGAGAAGCTGATGTTTTCGGCCCGCCGGTTGATGATGATGCCCATTGCGGTGTCGGGCGAGTGCACGCACACATACACAACCGTCCGCGCAAACCGCTTATCGGTCATGCCGGGCATGGCGATCAGGAATTGGCCGGCGAGGCTCAGGGGGGCGTCGCGGGCGGCAGCGGACTTGCGGGGAGATTTGCTCATGGGGCGAATGTAACCCCCGATGGCGCGTCCTGGGAAGAGCACCGCAGCAATTCCCCGAGGCCGTGGCACTTTGCACGCAAGAGTGATGCCGGCGTGACCCTACGGCCCCTTGCTTTTACCGCTTCGATCCGTCACCTGCGGTCAGTTGCATGCCGCAGCCCGTGCGCGGCAACCGGACCGGCTCGATGACCTTACGCACGTCCTCCCTCGCTCTGCTGGCTTTGCTCGTGAGCGTTCCTGCGGGCGCTGGCGACGGCTGGACGGCGTTGCCCAACGGCCGTGCGCGGCTGGTCTGGTGCGGCGCCGACACGCTGCAGCCGGCGTCCGCCAATGGGCGCGAACTCGCGTTCTTCGAGCTGCTACTCGATCCTGGCTGGAAGACCTACTGGCGCAATCCTGGCGAGGCCGGCGTGGCGCCATCCTTCGACTGGGCCGAGGCCGGCAATCTGGCGTCTGCGCAAATCCATTTTCCCGCTCCCCTTCGCCTCCCCGACAAGGGTGGCGACCAGATCGGTTACAAGGACCGGGTCATCCTGCCGATTGCCGTCGAGCGGCGCGAACCCGACAAGCCTATGACGCTCAAGGCGTCCATCAGCTTCGGGGTGTGTAAGAACATCTGCGTGCCAGTCGATCTCACCGTGAGCAGCGCCTGTCACGAGTACCAGCAGATCGACGGTCTTGCAGGCTTCGTCGATGCCGTTCCCCGCCTGCCGGGACAGCGGCGCGCCACTGACCCGGATCTTATCGCCATCGACGGCAGCGTGACGGGTGCCAACCCACGCCTGACGATCGACGTTGCCTTCGGCGCCGGCGCCACCATGACCGACCTGTTCATCGAAGCGCCCGAGGGTCTTTATGTGCCGCTTCCAGGCACTGCCACACCCGACGCGAACGGCCGCGCCCGCTTCGTGGTCGATCTGACCAAGACGCTCGACCCCAAGGACCTGCTTGGCAAACCGCTGCGCCTGACCATGACCAGCTCCAAAGGCGCCTCCGAAGCCATCTGGACCGCCAAGTAAGCTCAACCGAGCTATCGCCCCACCCCCCCCAGACGGGTTTCAAAAGGGCTATGCCCTTTTGTGGGGTCAAGGGGCGAAGCCCATTGTCTTTGCCGCCGCAACCGACCAACTCACCCACGCCCCGC
>JANYHP010000503.1 GCA_025359005.1 Hyphomicrobiaceae bacterium
TTCCAAGCCCAGTCCGATCCGGCAGCACGCCGACATGAAACGCCGCATTGCCCTGCCACAGGCGGTCTGCGCCGTCTTGCTGGGACAGACTGACATTCAACTCGAACTTGGAATCGACGACGTCCAACGCGACCAGATCGAAATCACGTTGGAAGACAATCAGTTGACCGTTCGTGGGCAGCAAGCTGACGACAAGACGCGGGACTATATCCACCGCGGAATAGCGGCCCGACAGTTTTCGCGGACCTTCGTTCTGGCTGACGGCATCGAGGTCAAGTCAGCGGATCTGGCGCACGGGCTGCTGTCGATCGATCTAGCGCGGCACGAGTTGGAGCGAACCGTGCGCCGCATTGCGATCGGCACCGGAAAGTCGACGGCAAACGGGACCGGCGGTAGCACGCGCGGACCGGAGCAAGCATCCGGAAACCGTGTTGCAAAATAAATGATCAGCCGCGTTCCGGCGGTAACATACAGTTTAACCGAATCGTCGCACAATGAGCGGGTAGTTGGCACGGGTTGGCCCTGCAAAAGCCTCTCGTTGCCGCGACGATGACTGCCATCACGCCCCCGGACGTCTCTCAGGAGGAGCAGTGCCATGGAAAGAACATCAGTCAAGCGTGGCCGTCGCCGTGCTTCCAGCGAAGTCGGGCCTGTGCTTCGGGCTTTCGACCTCGCCAAGATGGGTGACGGGAAGGTCGCTTACATCCGTGTTATGACGTCGGCGGAAGCCCACAAGCTGTTCCCGATGGTCGATGGGCTGCCGGACAACTCCAGTATCTTCGCGCTCCACAGCGCCGATGGGACGCCGCTTGCCCTGACCGACAGCCGACAGGCCGCCGTGGGCCACGCCCTCGGCGATCGTCTTGAGGTCGCAAGCATCCATTGACAGCGTTCGACCGCTGTCTGAAATCTCGTGAGCCCCGTGCGGCAGGTCTTGGGCCTGTAGCGCGGGGCTCGTTGTTTTCCAAAGCGGTTGAGTTGGCCGCGCGTGATCTCAAGCGTGCGTGGCGGCGAAGTCTTCGGCGGGCGTTGGCTCGCCGCAGAAATAGCCCTGAAGCAGGTCGATACCGGCGGCACGGAGAATGTCGACCGCCTTCTGGTCCTGCACCCACTCTGCCACGGTTTCCATACCGAGGCTGCTGGCGAGATCGCGCAGGGCCTTGATGAAAACCAGATCCTTCGGCTCCTCGGCCAAGTTCTTGATATATGTTCCGTCGATCTTGACCAAGTCGATGTCGAGCAGTTTCAGGTTCTTGAAAGATGTAAAGCCGGCGCCGAAGTCGTCGAGCGCCACTTTGCAGCCCAATTCCTTCAAGGTGTCGACGAACAGGATCGTCTGGTCGATGTCGCCAAGTGCGGCTGTTTCAGTGATTTCCACGACCAGTCGCTCGGTCAACGCGCGGCGTCCGGCGGTGAGCTGTTGCAGGGACGTGAGCCACTCATGATTGGAGGGCGTCAGCCCAGACACATTGAGTGCGAGACTGAGTTGCGGGTGACGCTTCAGCAGGTCGATCGTCAGCTCAAGGGTTCGCCGATCAATCAGGTGCGCCATGCCGAGTTGCTCGGCCACGGGAATGAATTCGCCCGCCGAGACCAAGCTGCCGTCGAGCTTTTCCATACGGAGCAGACATTCATGGTGGCGGACTTCAAGCGTCTGGCAATCGACGATCGGCTGCAGCATCAGGATCATGCGATGGTGATCGAGTGCGGCGGTGATTTCGTCGGCTATCTGGATATTGCGTTGGCGCTGCGTTGCCTGCCCAGGCCGTGGCTCGTAGGCAATGAAGCCGTCGAAGCGACGCTGTCTGGCGTTGTCCAATGCCTGCAGTGCGTGACTGATCACATCCTGCACAGACGTTGCCTGCTCGGGGATGAGCACGCCGCCAACCGATACCGTCGCCGAGAGTTGGCAGGCGGACGTTTCGATAATCGCGTTGCGGACTGCCTTGATGAACCTGTCTGCTGCAATCCGCATGGCGCCTGCGCCGCAGTCGGAGAGGACTATGCCGAACTTGTTTGACGAGTAGCGCCCGATCGAGTCGCCGCCACGGAGCTTGCGCCGGAGCGTGCGGGCTGCCGCCGCGATGACTTCATCGCCGATGTCGAAGCCGAATGTCTGATTGATGGTCGACAGATTGTTGATGGAGACCATCAGGAACGAGGCCGGCTGCAGGCTATCCACACTCCGCGCGGTGACGGCGGCGATGGCCTCGGTCAGCCGCACCCGGTTCAACTGGCCGGTCAACTCGTCGTAGTCGGCGCGTTGCAGGGCCGAATTGCCGTCGTCAGGCGTGTCGTCGACGATGCGGACGATGCCGCGAGCGCGCAGGGGTTTGCCGGCAGCGTCGGTCCAAAGCCGGCCGCGGTCCTCAAGCCAGAGGGCGCCCGCACCGCGCAGGCCGCCCGGGTTGAAACGATATTGAATGCGATAGGGAAGCCCAGTCGACGGGCTTGGCTCGCCGGAGCGGCCACCGGCCCCCAGAATTGCTTCGTCACGACGTCGCGCGTGCTCGGATGCGACGTGATAGCGGAATTCGGCGCCGGTTCCGATGGAGTTCGTGCTGCGAACAGACAAGACTTTTACGGCGTTACTTTCCCAGGAAATCTGGTCGCTCGGCACGTCCCACAGGTAAGCCGTTTCATCGACGCCCGAGAGTATGCCTACGAGATCGAAGGCCTCGCCCTCGACGGCGACATGAGCAGCGGCATGGTCATTGGCCGATCCGCCATGGTTTGCGGCAGAAACCCGGAGGGGTAACTCGGCAACGGCCCTCATGGCTGGCGGAGACGTCACGTGCTGAGATCCATGGGCTGCTGCGGCTTGGGACGGGCGGGTCCGTCGGTCAATCACCAGTTGACGGGCCACACCCCGCCCCTGGGCGCGCCAGATCGTTGCAAACTAGACCGAATTCGCTAACAACCCATAAACTGGTTGGAGTTCCTCGCGCCGACATCCGACAAACGGAAAAAGCCTGCTCGGCCATGATGCCGGCAGGCCTGGTATTTTCCGCCATTTTTCTTGTATGGCCGAGGCGCTTGCCGCGGCGTCAGGCGTGGAAAATCACGCGTTAGACGTGATTAGTCAGCCTTGGGCTCAAGCACCTGCATGCCACGATAGGTGCCGCTCTTCATGTCGATGTGATGGGGGCGGCGCAATTCGCCCGACTTCTTGTCGGTGGTATACGTCGGCGCCTTGAGCGCGTCGGCTGAACGACGAAACCCGCGCTTCATGCGCGAGACCTTACTCCTCGGGACGGCCATGGTAGTCTCCTTGCGATGCACGCTAACTCGTTGAGTACGCAGCTAACTTCCGCGTGCCCAGGAGCCAGCCGTTGCTGTTCTGGAATGGGGTGCCGGGCTCTGGCGAGCCGGAATGGATGGGCTTATAGCCAAGAACTTCAGGAATTGAAAGCGCGCCGATTGGCGCGCCTGCACATTCAAAACATCGCGGCGTGGACGCGGTCGGGGGGAGCGTGGCCGTCGAGGAAGGTTTTTATATTGATAATGACCTTCTCGCCCATGTCGATGCGGCCCTCGATCGTTGCCGAGCCCATGTGGGGCAGTGCGACAACTTTGGGAGAGGCAACCAGCCGAGGGTTGACTGCCGGTTCGTGCTCGAAGACGTCAAGACCGGCGCCGGCGATGGCATTGGCCTCGATCAGCCGCACCAATTCGTTCTCGTCGATCACCTCCCCGCGCGCTGTGTTTACCAAATATGCGTTCTGTTTCAATAGTTTGAGACGCCTGGCTGAGAGCAGATGGAACGTTGCGGGTGTGTGCGGGCAATTTACCGACACGATGTCCATGCGCATCAGCATCTGGTCGAGGCTGTCCCAATAGGTGGCGCCAAGCTCGCGTTCAACCGCTTCGTCCAGGCGGCGGCGATTATGATAGTGGATCTGGAGGCCGAACGCGCGCGCGCGCCTTGCGACGGCCTGGCCGATCCGCCCCATGCCGATGATGCCCAGCCGCTTACCCCATATCCGATGACCGAGCATGGCGGTTGGCGACCAGCCCGCCCACGTGGAATGGGTATCCTTCATCATCGCGGTGCCTTCCGCCAGGCGGCGCGGCACGGCCAGAATGAGCGCCATGGTCATGTCGGCGGTGTCCTCGGTCAGGACGCCCGGCGTGTTGGTCACGACGATGCCGCGGTTACGTGCCGTGTCGAGATCAATGTTATCGACGCCAGTGCCGAAGTTGGCGATCAATTTGAGTTGGGGGCCGGCCTGAGCGATCACCGCCCGATCGATGCGGTCCGTCACGGTCGGCACGAGGACGGTGGCGGTCTTGACGGCGTCGGCCAAGCCTTGCGGGCCAAACGGCTTGTCGTCGACGTTCAGCTGTGTCGAGAACAACTCGCACATGCGCGTTTCGACAGCATCGGGCAGTTTCCGCGTGACCACGACGAGTGGCTTGTGGTCCGGGTTTGTGGCGGCAATCGGCATTGTAGACTAGGCCTCATTGACAGGCCCGGGTTTAAGGCTCGGGCGCACGACGCTAGGGTGGTCAATACCAGATGGTGGGCCGGACACAAAATGGTCTGGCTATGCGGCAAATATGATTTTGCAACCTTCGTCCGGACGCTTGCGACAGGGCCGGCAATCATGATCTGGTCTCGTCGTTCACACTTTCGCGCGGCTCTTCAACACATGACTGCATCCGTGCCGATCCTGCTATCTTGCCGCGGCGCGCTTTGTGGCTTGGCTTTGGCTGTGGTGGCGGCCTCGGGGACACCGGCGGCGGCCCAGCAAACAAGCGCTGGTTTTGCAAGCCTCACCTTTGGAAGCCTCATGTTTGGAAGCCTCATGGCCGACCGCGTCGAGGCCCGACAGGGGCCGGGCTTGGACACGCCGGTTGCCGTCGTCTTCAATCGCGCGGGCTTGCCGGTGGCGGTGGTGGAGCAGGCCAAGGAGTGGGTGCGGATCCAGGACAGTGATGGCGCCGGAGGCTGGGTCCAGACGGGGCTGGTGTCCAAGCGCCGCACAGCGCTGGTTCTTGCGTCGCGCGGCCCGGAAAGCGCTGTGGCGCTGCGGTCAGGGGATATCATAGGGGCAGGCGTGACGGCGTATCTGGAGCCTGGCGTTATTGTGGGCGTGATCAGCTGCGATGGTCGTGTGTGCCGCATCACCACAGCCGGTGTGCGCGGCATGGTCGATCAATCGCAACTCTGGGGCGTCGCAGAGGGCGAAACAGTGCGCTGATCGGCCCTTTGTCTGTCGCATTGTCTGCACCAAACCGGCGTCCACTTTGGTGGACCGTGCTGGAGCGCCGAGGTGTCAGGCTTTTACCAAGCGGACGACCACATCGATATGGCTGATGCGCATGCCCTCTGGCGGTAACGGAACACCGTCGACGCGAACGGCATGGCCGGGAATATCGATCAAGCGCCCCTGGGTTTCGATATAGAAATGATTGTGATTGGAGGTGTTGGTGTCGAAATAGCTGCGCTGGCCGTCAATCGCCAATTCGCGCAACAGACCTGCCTGCTGGAATTGATGCAGCGTGTTGTAGATCGTTGCGAGTGAGACCCTGACGCCGGCCGCAGATGCTTCCTCGTGGAGCGCTTCGGCGGAAACGTGGCGGTCTCCCTGGCCAAACAGCAGCGCCGCGAGCGCACACCGCTGCCGCGTGGGGCGGAGGCCCGCCTTACGGAGACGCGAGGTGATAAGTTGTGGCGAAAGTCCCGGCATGTCGATCCCGAGAAGGTGGAAAAGTTCAATAGTTTCATCTATCGAGCTGATACATTAGCTCGGCAGTAGGGTTTGCGGCAACGGGGTGCGTCGAAATTGCTCGCGATGCTCGTGGCTCCTCACATTGAAGCGTTGCGCTTTAGTCCCGGCGGAGCATGGCGGGCGCGTAATCTTTTGGTTGTTGAGTAGCGCTTCGACGCTGTAATTGGGACAGCCGAGCGCAGTTTTTCTGGAGGGCCTAGCATGAACGACCCGGCCGACGAGCATGGATCGCGCCGTCGCTTGCGGCGACGGAGGCTATTCCGCAACTCAAAGATCCCCGTGAAGATGCTGGTTCCGAACTTCTTCACGTTGCTGAGCCTGTGTGCCGGCGTGACCGGTATCCGCATGGCCATCGAGCAGCGCTACGACATTGCGGTGCTGCTGATCGTGCTTGCGGCCCTGATTGACGGCATCGACGGCCGGCTGGCGCGCGCACTCAAGGCGCAGTCGCGGCTCGGCGCCGAACTCGACAGCCTCGCCGACTTCGTCAATTTCGGCATTGCGCCCGCCATCGTGGTCTATACGTGGGGGCTGGGCGCACTCCGGGACTTCGGCTGGATCGCGGTACTGGTGTTTGCCTGCTGCATGGGTTTGCGGCTGGCCCGCTTCAATTCGATGCTCGATGTCGACAAGCCCAAGTGGCAAAGCAATTATTTCACCGGTGTACCGGCGCCTGCCGGTGCCATCGTGGTGCTGCTGCCGCTGTATCTGGACACGCTGGGCCTGTTTGAAGTGCGGGCGTTTCCGAAGTTGATCGCGATTTACACGTTGGCGATTGCCGGGTTGCTCGTGTCAACAATACCGACGTTCTCCGGCAAGTTGCTCGGTGAGCGAATCCGCCGTGAGTGGGTGCCGCCCATCTTTGGTGCGCTCGCGCTGGTGATCGGGCTGCTGATCACGTATCCGCATGCGACGATGTCGCTGGTGGTGCTGGGCTATCTGGCAATCATTCCGATCGGCTGGCGCCGTTACCATCAGTTGCTCGCGCAGGATGCCGCCGAGCGCGCGCTTAAGGTTGCCGGCATCGACGGTGGCATGGCGGGTGGTGTTGCCGGGTCGCCGGTCATCGCACCAACCTCGCAGCTCAAACACTGAGCTGCGCGTTGCGCGCGCGACCCTTCTTCCCAGGATCGTTCAGTGCCGTGTATCGTGCTCGGCGAGTGGCTTGAAGTAGGCGCGGGCGTGCGCCACGATCTGGCCATCGGTGGGGTGGTCGGCCGTCTCGACGCCGACGATGCGGGCGCTGAGTTGATGGTCATGGCCATGCACGTGTTTGACGAACTCGAGCTTGGCTGACCCCGGACCCGTCACCAGCCATTCGGTCGCGGGTTTCAAGGCCTCGACGATGTGATGATAAAACTCGCTGTCGACCGGCGCTTTCTTGCCGGACCGCGTTCCCGCCTTGGTGTGGAGATGGGCGTGCGGCTTGGTGGCGCCGAGATCGACTTCCTTGACGTTATGGCGATCAAAGAAAAAGACGCGCGCCTCATGATGATCGAGCCACACGACAGCGTGATAGTTTTGCATGGTTGGTCCTTTCAGGGACGCAGAACGAAAAGAGGCGTCGGCGCGCGTCCGGACGATCGACATTACTTTCGCGTATTCGCCTGGAGCGCGTTGATATACGAGACGATTTTGACGATTTCGCTCTCGTTCAGAGCGAACTTGGGCATTTCGTCGTGTGGCGCTGTAATGCCGCGCGCCAACGGCTCCCGCAGGGCAAGGACAGGGTGACGCGACGCCAAAGTGCGGAACTCGGGCGCTTTTGGGTTCGGACTAGCGCCCGAAGGGCCGACGGCGTGGCAGCGACTACAGTTGGCATCGACGAGTTCCTTACCCTGCAGCACGAAGGCGTCGCTCTCTTCGGCCAAGCGATCCGGCGATTTCAGGCGCTTGAGGCCCGCATTGGCGCCGGTGAGGCTGCGGTCCAGCAACAGGGCTTTGTTGAAGTCGGCGACGGCCTCATCGCGGCGACCAAGCTTTTCGAAGGCATAGCCGCGATTGTTGTAGGCAAGGGCGTAGACCGGATTGTTGGTGATGGCCGCCGTGTAGTCGGCAACAGCCGATGCGAGATCCCCCTTTGCGCTGAAGGCAAGGCCGCGATTGTTGAGGGCGCTGACGCTCTTGGGGCTGATACCGATGGCCTGGGTGAAATCGGCAATGGCGTGATCGGCGAGGCCTTTGACGAGATAGGCGTGGCCGCGGCCGATCAGATACCCGACGGAGGCCGGCGCCGGCGGCACGATCTGCAAGGCCTGGCTGAAGTCGGCGATCGCACCATCGACGTCGCCGCCCGCGAGACGGGCTTGGGCGCGGCCTGCATAGGCGCTGGCGTCGTTGGGGCCCAAGCGGATCGCCTCGCCGAAGTCAGCCAAGGCTTCTGAAATGGCGCCTGCGGAGAGGCGGGTGGAGCCACGGTTGCGGTAAGCCACGGCCTTGTCAGCGGGAGCGAAAGCCGCCTGGCCGATGACCTCGGTGCACGCCTTCAGGCGGAGCGCGGCGTCGCGCCCGTGGCTGCAGTCGCCAGGGGCGTCAGCGCGCGCGGCATGGGGGATAGCTGCCAATAACAGTGCCAGGGCACCAGCAAATCCAGATCTCACGCGGTAGTCCTCTGTGGTCTTCAGCAGAGGCCGCAGGATAGGTCTGTTGCGTCGGCGCGCCTTTGCGTTCGATCAAGCACCGTGTCGAACGCAGAGGGCTGGCTCGGTGCAGCCGAATTATTTCCCGCGTTTGAGACGAACAATGGTGCCGACGCCGTGTTCGGTGAAGAGTTCAAGCAGAACGCAATGTGGCACGCGGCCGTCGATGATGCCGACGCCCTCGACGCCGGCTTCCACGACCTCAATGCAGCCCTCGATCTTGGGGATCATGCCGCCAGAGATGGAGCCGTCGCGGATCATGGCCCGCGCTTCCTCGACGGTGAGATCGGGGATCAGCGCCTTGTTCTTATCGAGAACGCCGGCCACGTCGGTGAGCAACAGAAGGCGCTTGGCCTTCAGCCGCGCCGCAAGTGCAGAGGCAAACGTGTCGGCGTTGATGTTCAAGGTCTGGCCATCACGCGTCATGCCAATCGGGGCAATGACGGGAATGAGATCTGATTTCGAAATAATGTCGACTATGTAGGGGTTTACCTCAACCGGTTCGCCGACGTAGCCGATGTCGACGGCCTGCATGATGTTGCTTTCCGGGTCGGGCAACTCGGTGATTTTCTTGGCGATCATGAGGTTGGCATCCTTGCCGGAAATGCCAACCGCCTTGCCGCCTTGCCGGTTGATGGCGGCGACGATTTCCTTGTTGATGGCGCCGGCAAGTACCATCTCCACGATCTCAACGGTGGGCTTGTCGGTGACGCGCAGGCCGTGCACAAAATCCGACTTAATCTCGAGCTTTTTCAACATACTGGCGATCTGCGGACCGCCGCCATGGACGACGACAGGGTTCACGCCGGAGAGCTTGAGATAGACGATGTCTTGCGCGAATGCGTCGGCCAACGCCTGATCGCCCATGGCATTGCCGCCGAACTTGATGACAACGGTCTGCTCGTCGTAGCGGATGAGGTGGGGCAGCGCCTCGGCCAGAACGCGGGCCTGGACGTGGGGTGACGGTGCCGCTTCGTCGCGGACCGGCCGCGCGGGCGCCATCTGGTGGGCCTTCTTGAGGGGGTCGTTGGTGGGTTTCGCGGTCATCGGCGGCGTCCACAGGTCAGGGCTGGAGATCAGTGCGATGCCGTTATAGCGGCGGCGCGTAACACCACAACGAAATTTGCGCGCATTTGCATGCCACCGCTGCACACAGATTCGTTGAACAACAGTCGTGCGCGGCGCGCGGCCGTAGGCTACAAGCCCAGTGACTCGCCTGTGACATCCGTCGAAGGACCGCTGAGACCGACATGGCCCGCCAAGCGACCCAGACTGTTCCCGCTGCGGCGGGTGCCCCGAACCGCGCGCCCGAGCCAGCCGGCGTCGGCCGTTCGCCGCATCTGGATGCAAGTCTCGACAAGGCGCACAAATTCGCCGTCGGGCAACACCACCACAACGTGGCCACCGAGCATCTGCTTTTCACGCTGACCGAAGATCCCGAAGCGCTGGTGGTGCTCGGCGCCAGCACGATCGATATCGACCGCCTGCGCGCCGACATCATGAGCCATCTGGCGCAATTGCCGAACGATGCGCCGGCCAGCAAATCGATCCTGCCAACGGCGGATCTGCTGAAGGTTTTGAAACTTGCGGCGATGGCTGCGCAGCAATCGGCGCGGCGGCAGATCGACGGCGCTATCGTGCTGGCGGCGGTGATTGGCGATGCCTCGACGCCTTCGGCCGGGTTGTTGCGGGCGCATGGGCTGACGTTCAACGAAGTGATCCGCGTGTTGCAGAAGGCTGCTCCTGTGGCGGCGCCGGCTGCGAATGAGTCGGTGACAGAAGCTGTTCCCGTTGTCCCGGCTGCGGCGCCATCGCCGACGGAACCGGTGGCACCTAACGCTGTGGCACCCGTTGCCCGCGCAGCGGATGCCTCCACCGACGAGTTGCTCGCATCGGTGCGTGCGCGGTTACAGCAGGCGGCGCCACCGCCGGTGACGCGGCGTACCGAAACGGCAGCACCCGCGCCAGCCGAGGACGTTCCGGCGGTCAAGGCAATCGTCGCGGCTGCGCTACCGAACGAGGTTACGAAGCCGGACCAAGGCGCCGAAGCTCCGGTCGCAGCAGCGTCGCCGACGCCGGTAACGGTGGCCGCAGCCCTGAAGGAGACGGCATCACACTCGCTTCCGACCAGCGCTCAGGTGCCGACAAGCCCGGATCAATTGCAGGCGCGCCCCACTGTCCCAGCACAAATACCGCCGCCGCTGCCGGTCGCGGCCGGGCCTGTTATCGCGTCGCCAACGCCAGTGGCGGCGCCCAGAGGCATGCCGCCGCCCTTGCCCATGACCGTGCAGCCGCCTCCCCAACCGGCGACGTTGTCGTCGGCGCTGCAGCAGGCACACCCGAAACAACCAATGCCGGCACCAGCCGGCGCGCCACCGGCGACGCAACCTGCGGCTAACCGGGAACAGCAACGCCCCGCACCGCCGCCGCCCGTGCCGCCAGTTGGCGTCGATATGCGCGCCTTGATGAATGCTATGCCGCGGCAGCTTCGCAGCGGCCATTCCGAAGTCATCGAGGTAACGATCCCGCGACGGGCGTTGGAAATTCCGCTTACCGCGGGCCATCGATGGCCGCCGTTGCGCGTGGCCATGGTGCGGCTCAAAGCCCCCGGCGACGATGCTTACGTGGAATTGCTGAGCCCGGAAGCGCTGTGGATCAGTCCGCCGCGCGTGCATCAGAGCGCGGACGATGCGACGTGGCGCTGGCGGGTGACACCACGACGGTCCGGGACGATCCGGCTGACCCTGGCTGGGGCGGCTCGCATCGTCGGGGGCGAAGGGATCAGCACGGAAATTCCGTTTGGCGAGGAAAGCACGGAGATCCCGGCCGCCCGCCGTCGCAGCCGCCGTGGCGTGGTGGGGTTGTTGCTGTTCGGCAATCTGATCGCGTTGGGACTGCTGGCCATGGTGATGAGCGGGCGAGCAGCCGAGATCGGTCGCGGACTTTGGGGCAGCGCCGCCGGGCTTTGGGGCGGGTAACGTCCACTCACGAAGTCCTGAATAAGGTTTGGAGGCACGCGGCCTGCGGACGGTCTAGGCTCGGCTGCGGATCAGCATTTCCAGCGATCTTAAAGGGCCATCAATGACCACAGTCGCGCCGATTACTCTGCCAGCCATTCCAACCACACGGACGCTCGCCAACCTGTTTGTCGGCGGCTATGTCGCGCTGATGGCGTGGGAGATATGGTCCCGCACTCTTACGGTGTGGATCGTCGGCGGGCCGCTGGAGCCGCCCGGGCTGGTGCTTTCGCTGGTCAATCGCTTTCTCGGCACGGACTACGCGCAATCCAATGCGATTGCATGGGCCAACGCGACGGCGGCGCACTACGTGCTGGGCATCGTGGGCTATCCCATCCTTTACTACGTGATCTCGCGGAGCGTGCGGAACTGGGATGCGTTGCTCGACGCGGCGGTGTGGCTGATCTTTACCGCATTCGTTGGCTGGTCGTTGAAGTCCGGCAGCTATACGCCGTGGTTTGGCTGGTTCTGGCTGCTGGTGACGCTGGTGACGGCGACGCGCTTCGTCAATCCATCACGGCGCCTGCGCGAATGCCTGAGCTTTGGGTCGTTCACATGGTTCAACGCGCTCGGCATTTTTGCGCCGATCGCGGGCTTGCCGTTTCTGCTGATGGAGTGGGGAGGCGTGCTGTCGTTCATGAGTTGGACGGGGCATATTCTGTTCGGGTTTCTCGCAGCATTCGTTTTTGAAAAGCGCGAGACG
Source organism: Hyphomicrobiaceae bacterium (assembly GCA_025359005.1). Classification (GTDB taxonomy): domain Bacteria; phylum Pseudomonadota; class Alphaproteobacteria; order Rhizobiales; family Hyphomicrobiaceae; genus JABFRJ01. The sequence goes on from JANYHP010000503.1 coordinate 12,095, forward strand.
GGCGAGATGGGTTGAGGGGCGTGGCGTTGGGTCGCGCGAAGCGCTTGACCCAACCAACATATTTCGAAATCGTGCGGCGATTCCTGCGGGTATTAGACAGGGGTGCGGGGATCGAGGAGGCCTTCGGACTTGAGGTCGGACCAGAGTTCGTGGGGGATCGATTTTGCGAGACTTGAGACGTTGCAGCGGACCTCGCGGGCAGAGACAGCGCCAACGAGTGTTGTGACGACGACGGGATGGCGACCGGTAAATTGGACGGCGGCATCGTTCGTCTTGACGCCGTGCGACTGGCAGATATCGCTGATGCGAGCGGCGCGTGCGATGAGGGCTGGCGGGGCGGCGCAATAGTTGTAGGTGGCGCCGCCAGCCAAGAGGCCAGAGTTGAAGACGCCGGCGGCGATGATCCGCGTTCCATGCTTTGCGCAAGCCGGGAAGAAGGTGGCGATCGGCTCTTGCTCGAGCAGGGTATAGCGACCGGCGAGCAGCACGACGTCGAGATCAAGTGTCGTCACCAGCCGTTCGGCGGTTTCAGTGACATTGAGGCCGGCGCCGATGGCACGCACAACGCCGGCCGAACGCAATTCGTCAAAGGCACGCATACCGCTGTCGCACAGCGTGCGGATGTGAGCATCGGATGCTGCTGCCGAGCCATGAGTTACGGGATCGATATCGTGGACGAGCAGCACGTCGAGGCGATCAACGCCGAGGCGTTCGAGCGAGTGCTCGACCGAGCGGAGGATGCCGTCGCGGCTATAGTCGTAGACCACTTCGCGGGCCGGCGTGTCGAAGTAGTGGGTGTGGCCGGTCATCTGCTCGGCCGGGATGCGCTTCAGGAGGCGACCGACCTTGGTCGACAACACGTAGTCGTCACGCGGGCGGCCGCGCAGGAAGCGGTTGAGGCGGGTCTCGGCGAGGCCGCGGCCGTAATAGGGTGCGGTGTCGAAGTAACGGATGCCGTTTTCCCAGGCGGCTTCCAAGGTGGCGTCGGCGTCGGACTCGGCGACGGCGCGGTAGATGTTACCGAGCGGCGCGGTGCCGAGGCCCAGCCGGGTGTACGTCAGCTGATCGCCGGAGCGCGTCGTCAACGTCGATCGCTGCAGGCCGGCGGTGCGTTTCATGGCGGTCTCCGGCGGCCGCGGGCCGCGCGCACTTCGGCGAGAATGGCCTCAGTATGTTCACCCGGTTTTGGAAGTCCTTGTCGCAAAGCAAAGCGGCGACCGCCCATTTCGAAGGGGAGGGCTGGCGTGGGGGCGGCGCGCCCGTCGGGTAAGGTCATGGTCAGCAAACCGCCCGATTTGAGGAGATGGGGATCGGTGAACAGATCTTCCGGCCGGGCGATGGGGGCGTAGGGCAAGCCGAGGCTGGCGACCTTGGCTTCAAAGGCCGCGCGTGTCATGGCTGAAACAACCTTGGCGATTGCGGGGATCAGCCAATCGCGGTGCTGGCGGCGGTCGTTGTTGGTGGTCAGGCGCGGGTCGGCGCCGAGCGCGGCGAGCCCGAAGCCCGTGCAGAAGGCGCGCCACTGGGTATCGGTGACGACGCCAAGAAAGAGCTGACCATCCGCACATTGGAACACATCATAGACGCCCCACGCGGGCTGGCGGACACTCATGGGCGGCACCGGTTGGCCGGTCATCGACGTCTGCATCATATGCTGGGCCATCAGCATGGCGCAGGTTTCGAACAGTCCGGCGGACACACGCTGGCCGCGACCGGTGATCTCGCGCTCGCGCAAGGCGGCTTGGATGGCGATGACGGCGAACATGCCGCTCATGATGTCGATGACGGAGGAACCGGCACGCAGCGGCTGGCCGGGCGGGCCGGTCATGTAGGCGAGGCCGGCCATCATCTGCACCACCTCATCGAGGGCGGCGCGGTGTTCGTAAGGGCCGGACAGGAACCCCTTGACGGAGGCGTAGACGAGGCGGGGGTTGGCTGAGAGCACGGCTTCGGCGCCGAGACCGAGCTTGTCCATGGCGCCGGGACGGAAATTCTCGATCACGACGTCGGCGGTGCCGACGATATCGAGCACCTGCTCGCGCCCTTCGTGGCTTTTCAGGTCGAGCAGGACGCTGCGCTTGTTGCGGTTCATGATGGCGAAGAAGCCAATGCCCGCACCCGTGAGCTGGCGTGTTTTATCGCCCGAAGGCTGCGGTTCGATCTTGATGACGTCGGCGCCGAGATCAGCCAATATCAGGCCGGCCGTTGGGCCGGCGACCATGTGGGTGAATTCGAGAACCCGAAGTCCTGCAAGTGGAAGTGCTTCAGCCGCCATGGATCCTGCCTGATGCGTGTGCCGTCTGGTGTAGACGACCCGAGTTTAGCAATTCCGGCAAGCCAAACCATTGCCGATCACCCGTGAGGAAACGACATGCCCGTAGCTGCGAAGAGTGCCGCCAAGGAGCCAGACGTCACGGTGGTGGAGGTCGGCCTGCGCGATGGGTTGCAGATTTTGAAGTCGGTGTTGCCGACGCATCTGAAGACGCGGTGGATCGACGAGGCGGCGGCGGCGGGCGTGCGGGAGATCGAGGTGTGCTCGTTCGTGCCGGCAGCCGTTGTCCCTGGGATGGCCGACGCCGCTGAAGTCACCCGTTACGCAACGACCATCCCCGGCCTGCTTACAACCGCCCTCGCCCCCAATGCGAAGGGTGGGCAAGCGGCG
>JANYHP010000536.1 GCA_025359005.1 Hyphomicrobiaceae bacterium
TGTCGCGCCAAAACTGCATCACCGCCGCACCGTCGTTCAGTTTTGGCGCGACAGGCCACTAGGGCGGATCGACCGTCATAGATTGCCCCATCCGGCCCGGCAACCAGGGGCCGTGCCGCGGGCAGCTCTCAGGCCCCGAACGGCAGAACTGCCATAGGCTTACCTAAATCGGCTCATATCACCACTCTGGACAGTCCGTGCCCTTTGCTCCTACGCTGCACTGATCAGCAACACCCAGCCCACAGATCGTCCATCCAGCGCCGCATTTTTTGCCGCGCGCGAGCCGGAAACGAGAGCCCCCATGACCGACCGTATGACCGACCGTATGACCGACCGCACCTCTTCCACGCATGCCGAAGACGACAACAGTGATCAGAACGATTATGGCCACGGCGGCAACGCATCCTCAAGAGTAACCAACCTCGTCTTTTTCGGCGACAGCCTCACCGACAACGGCAATCTCTTCGCAGCCACCGGCGGCTTCGTGCCCGCGTCGCCGTGGTGGAACGGCCGCTTCTCCAACGGCCCCACCTACGCCGAGCAATTGCCGTCCCTGCTTGGCGTCTCCGGCTCCCACGTCCAGAACTATGCCTATGGCGGCGCCACATCTGCCACGACGCACACCCCGGCCACCTCGCCCATCGTCGACCTCGACGCCCAGGTCCAGGCGTTCCTCGCCAAACTAAACGGCCATAAAGCGCCAGCCGGCACCGAAGCCGTGCTCTACATCGGCAACAACGACTATCTGAACTACACGCCCTCGGCCGCCAATCCGCCCGCCGCCGAAATTGCCGCCGTCACCAGCCACGTCCAGGCGGCCATCAAGACGCTCGCCGCCAACGGCGTTGCCAAGATCGTGCTGTTCACGCTGCCGCACTTTTCCGTCACGCCGGCCGGTCATTTCCTGGCGGGCTCCGGCGCTGCCGGTGCGGCAACCGTCGCCGCCGCCGATGCCTTGATCGACGCCAACAATGCAGCCCTCAAGGCCATTGCCGCTGGCGACAATGCGGCCGGCATCAGCGTCACTATCATTGACGCCACCATCTTCGCCGATGCGATCGCCGCCGACGGCCGCGCTTTCGGCTTCAAGGATCTCACCATCCCGATCTTCACCGGCAACACAAACACGCTTACCGGCATCACCGCGCAGTTCGCCCCCAACGAGATCGCCTTTACCAACGACATCCACCCCACCACTGCCGCCCACGGCGTCCAGGCAGCCTTTGCCGCAGCGACGTTAGAGTCCGACACCGTCAAGCTCTTCACCACGGCCGGCAATAGCTACATCGGCACCAACGGCAACGATTTCGTCTTCGCCATCCTCGGCGGGAACACCATCTCGACCGGCGCCGGCAACGACATCGTCTATGCCGGCAATGGCGGCAGCACCGTGCATGGCGGCGCTGGCAATGATCTGCTGTTCGCCGGCGGCGGCAACAATCAGCTGTTCGGCGACGCCGGCACCGACCTGCTCGCCGTCAACTCGGGCAACAATGATCTCTATGGCGGCACCGGCAACGACATTCTCGTCGCCAACCGGTCCGGCAATAACGTGCTCGATGGCAGCGGTGGTGAAGATCTCTTCATTCTGAAAGAGGATGCCGGCGGCGCGTTCGGCACCCAGACGATCATCGGTGGCCACGGCGACAACGTGCTGCGTTTCATCATCAACGATCAGAACGCCGGCGCCGAGGCCCTCCTCATCTCGGAGTTCAACACCGTCGCCGACGCCTTCCGCGCCTCGCTCAAAACCAACCACCGCGGCACCTTCAGCGTCGACGGTCTCGACGTGCAGGGCATCACCGGCCTTGAACTGCAGATCGACAGCACCAGCGCCACCATCCCCTACCAGATCGACCACACCATCGCCCAGACCGTCGGCCACGGCGCCGATCTCAGTGGCGCCGCCACAGCCCTCCTCAAACAAGCCAGCCTCTGGGGCCTGCTCACCGCCTGACGAACGACGGGAGGTGCAGGACACGTCGGCCCCGCGCTTCGCAACGAACAAAAAAGGCTCGCCGCATGCAAATGCGACGAGCCTTTTTTCAACGACCGTGGGTCCCACGACTTATTCCGCCGCCTTGCGCTTTGGCAGCACCCAATTCGGCCGCACATAGTGGCAGGTGTAGCCGTGCGGAATGCGCACAAGGTAATCCTGGTGCTCCCGCTCCGCTTCCCAGAACGGCCCGACAAGCTCGACCTCTGTCACCGCTTTCCCTGGCCAGATTCCAGACGCGTCGACATCGGCGATTGTTTCGAGCGCCACCTGCTTTTGGGTGTCCGACGTGAAGTAGATCGCCGACCGATACGATGGGCCTCGATCGTTGCCTTGCCGGTTCCGCGTCGTTGGATCGTGAATCTGGAAGAAGAACTCCAGGATCGTGCGATAGCTTGTTTTCTCAGGATCGAAGATGATCTCGACGCCCTCGGCATGCGTGCCATGATTGCGATAGGTGGCGTTCGCCACATCGCCGCCGGTATAGCCAACGCGCGTGGAGATTACGCCCACCTGCCGACGGATGAGGTCCTGCACGCCCCAGAAACATCCGCCTGCCAGCACTGCTCGTTCCTCAGCCATTGTCAGATCTCCTCAACCTGATTGAGATACGCACCATAGCCCTTGGCTTCCATCTCCGCCTTTGGGATGAACGTCAGGGACGCGGAATTGATGCAATAGCGCAGCCCGCCCTTGTCGCGCGGGCCATCCTCGAAGACATGCCCCAGATGGCTGTCACCGTGCGCAGATCGCACCTCGGTTCGGATCATGCCGTGCGAAACGTCTTTGATTTCCTGCACATGTGCTGGCTCGATCGGCTTGGTAAAGCTGGGCCAGCCGCAACCCGACTCGAACTTGTCGCTGGATGCAAACAGCGGCTCGCCGGATACGACATCCACGTAGATGCCGACGGCCTTGTTGTGCTCGTACGCGCCTGTGCCGGGCCGCTCTGTGCCGTTCTGCTGCGTCACCCGGTATTGTTCTGCAGTGAGGGCCTTGATCGCCGCTTCGGTTTTTCGATAGGTCGTCAATTGTGCCTCCCTTGTAAGGTTGGACCGGGCGCCCCGCGCGATGCCCCGGCGATTTGCTGCAGATTGGCATAGCACCGCCTTTGTGCAACTTCGACGGCGATCAACTCGCCATCACGGCCGATCACATCGCCAGCATGGCAAGTCCTCGACGGGGCAACTGTGCCTGAGCTGCTGTCCTGGTTTCGTCGGACTTTGCTCGCCGCACGCCCCTTTTAAGCGTCGTCATCGACGCCGCGCTGCTCAGCGCGCATGTGGCCGCACCAGATACTTTTCGCCCGTTGCCCGCTTGTTGTAGCCGGCCATCACGGCCGGGCTCAGCACGTCCGCCAGCGAGATTTCATGGCTGTAGTGGCTGGCGAACGTGGTCGTCAACTCAGCCACCACGCGGCTGCGCAAACGCTGGGTCTCGTCTGCGCCGATCTTCTGCAGGAACGGCGTCAACAGCCACCCGCTGAGCGCCCAGGAGAACCCGAAGTTCCGGTTCAGCGTCGTCGGCGCCGTGTCGAGCCCACCGTAGATATAGACCTGCTTGAAGGTATCAGATCCATATCGGCTGTAGGTTTTCATGCGCTTCACAGCCGCCGCTTCCATGCAGCTCAGGATCTGCCCTGACAACTTGCCGCCGCCGATCGCATCGAACGCGATGGTTGCACCAGTCTCGACTAAGGCCGCCGTGAGGTCTGCCATGAACGTCGCCGCGGTCGAATCGCAGACATGCTTTGCACCGATGCCGCGAAGCAAATCGGCTTGCGCGCCACTGCGCACAATGTTGACCAGCGGTATGCCATCCTTCGCGCAAATCTTCACGAGCATCTGCCCCAGGTTGGAAGCGGCGGCGGTGTGGACCAGCGCGGAATGCCCTTCACGGCGCATCGTTTCGGTCATCGAGAGCGAGGTCAGGGGGTTGACGAAACAGGACGCGCCGTCCTTCGGATCGGTGCCGTCCGGCAGCAGCATGCACTGCGCAACCCCAAGGCATCGATACTGCGCATACATCGCCCCGCCAAGCATCGCGACGGTCTTGCCCAGCAGCGCTTTGGCAGCCGGAGAAGCGCCCGCTTTCACAACGACGCCCGCTCCTTCGTTGCCAACCGGCATGGGTTCGCCGATGCGCCCCGTCATCGCCCGCATGCCGGCCGACGGAATCTCAGCAGTGACGACCGGCAGGCCATCGCGCTGCGATGCTCGCGCCGTGCTCGCATCGGCGGCACCGAGCAGCAGTCCAAGGTCGGACGGGTTGATCGGAGTGGCCAGGACCTTCACGACCACTTGGTCGTCCCTCGGTTCCGGTACTGGTGCGTTGACGAGGGAAACCTCGAGTTGGCCACCCTCCGTGACAAGCGAGAGCAATTGCAGGGCAGAGGCGGGGGCATCGGTCGTCATATTTGATCTCATGGTTGTCGCGGTGGGCTGGATCGGCTTGGGACCGGGCAACGATGTCACGCCACTGCCCATTGGTCGATAGCGCGGACCTGTAAATACGACCCCACCCCGCGCATGCCGGCGTGACTCACTCGCGCACTCCGTCCACCTTTGCCATCAGCTCCAGATAGATTTCCGCGATCCGCCGCCAGGAAAAGCGCTCGGCCCGCTTGGCGCCGCGTGCCACCAGATCGCGGCGCAGCGCGTCGTCGCCCGCAATCCGCCCGATCGCCTCCACCCACGCGGCGTCCGCCTCGGGATCGGCGAACAACGCCGCGTCCCCGCACACTTCCCGCAGCGCCGGGATCGTCGACGCCACCACCGGGCATCCCTGCATCATCGCTTCCACCGCCGGCAGCCCGAACCCCTCGATGCGCGACGGAAACGCAAAGCACACCGCCGCGCCCAACAGCCGCGCGAGATCCGCGTCGCTCACTTTTCCCATCAGATGCACGTTGGCAGGCATCGGCCCGTAAGCCGCCGCCGTCGCATCGTCGAGCGCCCCCACCAGCACCACGTTGAGCCCCATCGCCGCAAGCCGCTCCGCGATACGCCAGAACAGCGCTGTGTTCTTGTACGGCTGCGGCCGCCCGAACCCGAGCACGAATCGCCCGAAGCGCTCAACGTCGATCATGCTGTCGCGAGCGTTCCACGCCCGCGCATGATCGGCGCCGTTGTACGTCACGGTGATCTTGTCGGCGGGTGCAATGCCGTATCTGGCGAGATCCCCGCGCGACAACTCCGACACCGTCGTGATCGCCGCTGCCCGCCGCCCCAGCAGCGGCAGCACCACACGATGCACCATCCGAAAGCCGAACCCATAGTCCTGTGGCATCAGCCGCGTGTGCAGATCGTGGATGCAGACGATATGCTTCTGCACGCGCACGGGCGCCAGATTGCACAAGCTCACCAGCCCGCCCGGTACATGGTTCGGCAACTGCGTCTGGCACCACACCTGCGGCAACCGCAACCGATGCTCCGGCACCACCCGCACGGCCAAATGCGCAAGCGGCAGATCGGTTCGCTCGCATGAAGCGACGACATCGATCTCAAGATCCTGCGTCAGCGCGTGCCCTTCGCCAATCAGCCGGTCCAGCGCCCTCAGCGTCTCGCAGGCATACCGTGCCACGCCCTCTTGCGGTAGCCGATAGAAATCACCGTTGATCGTCCAGCGCCGCTTCATCCCCGCTCCAGCAGCGACGTCCAGCGTGCCAGAAATTGCTGTCGCGACAACACCGTCGCGTGTGCAGCGCACTGTGCAAGGCGCTTCTCCCGCTCGGCTGCTGGCATATCCACCAGTTGCGTCATGGCATGCGCGATGCTCTCCAGGTTTTCCGGATCGACCAGCAGCCCTCCGTCACCGACCGCTTCCTCCTGCGCCCCGCCCGCGCTGACGATCGACACCAGCCCGTGCTGCGAAGCTTCCAGCGCCGGTATCCCGAACCCCTCCAGCAGGCTCGGCAGCACGAACCCCGCCGCGTGTCCGTAAAGCCAGCGCAACTGTGCGTCCGGCACGAACCCAAGCCGCAACACATTCGGCGTCGCCTCTGCCGCCGCGCGCACAGCACGCTCTGCGTTTCCGCGCGGCCCGCAGATCACATAGGTGTATCCCCGTTCTCCGAGCCCCGATCGGGCGAAT
>JANYHP010000556.1 GCA_025359005.1 Hyphomicrobiaceae bacterium
TACGCAGATTGCGGTCGTCGTGCCAATGAGTTGGTCGGGAAGTCGCCGCAGTTCCGCTTTGAACGGTTGATGGCCGCTGTCAAGTTATCTGGGGATTGTTTTGGTATGCAGTCGTACACTACTCGAATCACTTTATTGATCGATATCTCTCCAGCAGAGTGGTTCGCGTCCGGCAGCAAAGGCTCCGTCCCCAGGTCGGGGCCTTTGTATTTGCACTGTGTTTGGATCGGCCGAACTTAACAAGTACGCCTGCACGACATCGTCGTCAGCAGACATCTAACCGGCGGACGCACCGCGTGATGCGGGCCACCGCAACATCGATGTATCTATTGCTTCCGGCGCAAGACGTTGGTTTCCGTGGTCACAATCAACGCGATTGTTATCAGCATAAACACCGCCGACGTGCCGAACACCCATCGCGGCAAAGCTTGATCCATGATCCAAGCGAACAGCAACGGCCCGATAATCGAACCGATATTGAAACCGGTGGACACGAACCCGAAAGCACGCCCCATCGCGCCTACCGGCGCGACCTTGCGCACCATCATATCGCGCGACGGCGCAACGATGCCGGTAAGAAAACCCGAGACAGCCAGCGCAACAATGATGGCCGCTGTCGGCAGCGGCGAAACGGCGATGATCAGCATCGTCGCGGCGTTGGCGGCAAAACTAGTCGCGGCAACGGCACCATGACGTCAGTGCGATCAACGAGCCGCCCACCGAACAGCACACCCAACGCACTCGCTCCAAGAAATACCGTCAACGCGATGTTGGCGCTTGCGGCCGACACGCCATAGCCGGTGACAAGAGCGGCAATGCCGAAACTGTTCACGCCGCCGGTCGAAAGCCCGATCAGCGTGAAAAATGCCGTCAGCGAAATCAGCGCCGGGGTGACGATGGCGCGCAGTGATGTCGATTGCCCACTGCCTGAATTCCTCGGCTTTGAAGAGCTGACGTCGGTCATAGCCACCAGCGCAGCGGCAGCCAGGCCAACAGTACCAGCCGTCGATAGTGCTACCGAAACGCTAGAGTGAGCTGCGACGAAGTACATGGTCGCAGGCGCGATATCTCCCCCAAGGTAACCGGCGAAGGTGTGCACCGAAAAGGCATGCCCCATTCGGCCGGGGTCCATCTTGTCGGACAGAATGGCATAGTTTGCCGGATGATAGACGCTGTTGGCGAGGCCAGCACTGACCCCGCACGCGATGAGCCCGGCGTACGTCAGCCAGAGGCTCAGGCCGATGAATGAGAAGCTGCCAAGGACAAGCCCGGCGACCAGAATTGCGCGTGCACCATACCGATCAACCAGAGCTCCAACTGGCGCTTGCGTCACGCCGGACACGAGGCCAAAAGCGGTCAGCGCTAACCCAAGGTCAATATAACTGACGTCGAGCAGTGTCTTCAGAAATGGGAACAGCGGCGGCAACACTAAGATGTGCAGGTGACTGACAAGGTGCGCGAACGAAATCGAGGCCAGGATGCGCGATTGCGAACTTGCGGACGGACCTGCGGTATCGACTGATATGTCCGCTGCCATCGCTTCTTGGTCCTAGTGCCATTTCGTCGTCAGTCGGCTTGTAGCCCAACGGTTGCGAAGCAGCCAGCTCAGACACCTTCGAATGATAACCTCGTTGTGAGCTTTTGACTGTGCCAGTTCAGGAAACTGAAAGACCACGCGGTACGGCTCGCTGCCCCTGTGGCAAGAAGTCCGAGCCGACAACCTACGCCGAATGCTGCGAACCCTTTCATCGAGGAGCAGCTGTGCCGCTAACAGCGCAGGCGTTGATGCGGTCGCGCTATTCGGCCTTCGCCTTGCAGAACGCTGCCTACCTGCTTGCCACCTGGCACCCACGAACACGACCAGTGCGCCTCGATTTCACACCGGGCCAGCAATGGGTCTTGCTCAAGCTCATTTTCGCGACCACCAACGGTGACAATGCGACGGTTGAGTTTGTTGCTCGGTCGAAGATGGGCGGCAAACTGCAGGATCTACATGAAGTATCGCGCTTCGTACGTGACGGCGGACGCTGGTACTATGTTGACGGTGACATCAGGTGAATGCGATTTGTGCGGAAGCGGTTTGAAATTTCATGGCGCTTCTAATTTCGGAAGGCCAACGATGGCTCTTACGCGGGCCTCCCAAACGGTCAGCGCCGCGAGTTTTTCAGGGATATAGTCATACGAGTCGTAGTGCTTGGTGGTCACTGTTTTTGATGAAATGTGATTGAAGATCAAAGAGCGTCGGTCCGGCCCAACACCCAACTGCGCAAGCTCGGTGCCGACCGTGCGCCGAATATCATGCGGCGATACCGTTGCGATTCCAAAGTACGCGCAGGCGCGACGCATCGCGACCGTCACGGCATGGTCAGAGATTGGGCCCGCCGCGCCATAGCGGCTAGGAAACACGAAGTTTGAAGCTTCGGCCGACATCAACGCCGATTGAAACTCGGCAAAAAGGAGCGGTGGCAACGGGAGGAAGTGAGGGTGGCCGTTCTTGGTGCCCCGTTCCTGACGCTCACGATCACGCCATGCTGGAATCAACCAGCCGGGTACCGCGGATGCAAGTTGCAGTTCGGGCTTGCGAGCGCCTGCTACCTCTCCGCGCCGCTGGCCGGACAGGATTAAGATGCGAATGACGCTGCACATGACCGGTGAAACCGGCGCACCAGCCATGTGCCATAGCTTGGCTAGGTCGGTGGGCATTATTGTCCGAGTCCGAGGTTCCTCAGCCTGACGTTTGCGTAGGCGCTGCGCCGGGTTGAACTTAATGTGCCGCTCCTCGACGCCGAAGTTCATGACCCTGTTGAACAGAGTAACGACGGTATTGCTCTCGTAGGGCGCGCCACTGTCGAAAATGAAGTCTCGGACCGTCTGAATGTCATCGCGTTCGATGGACGCTAATGGCTTGCGACCAAGAGGCTTCTGCAGATGGCGTTGGTACCGGCGCTGTTGCTCCTGCCAAGACGATACATTTTGCTTCGCATGCTTCTCAAGCCAAGCCGTGAACAGGTCGTCGAACGTTTCAGCTTTGGCATCGCCTTTGCGCTGAATTTGACGCGCGGCGAACGGGTCTTTTCCTGCTTCAACTTCGGACAAGATTTCAGCGGCTTTTGCAGAGGCATCATTGATCGAAACAATGTCGGCATCGCCGATGACGTACTTTCTGTCTAACCGCGTATCAGCAACTCGCAGTCGGTAACGAACCAACCAGCTTCGCGCGCCGGAAGGGTGGACTTCCAGCACGAGGCCCTTGCCGCCGCGGATCGCGTACTGAGTCCTTTTTCCGTTGACGCTTTTGGCGGCCTTGATAACGCGCTCGTTCCAGGGAAGGTCGGCCATTGTCGGGATCACCGCGAATCGGTTTCTGGGTACACCGTGGGTACACCGCAGGCTGTCGCTTCACAAGCACTCTTGTCGGCTCGTGTCGTAGTCATCGTCTCATAACGTGCTGAAACAGTGCGAATAATACTGTGACACGAGACGACAAGTGCTACCATCGCACGACGCGTTTTTGCGTAGATACTCACCTTGCCAAGGTCGGGGTCGAGGGTTCGAATCCCTTCGCCCGCTCCAAAATACCAAGCAAAATCAGCAAGTTACAGCCCGCTCTACGCGGGCTTTTCTTTTGCGCGG
>JANYHP010000557.1 GCA_025359005.1 Hyphomicrobiaceae bacterium
AGCGCTCTCGCCCCACCCACCCCAGACGGGTTTCAAAAGGGCTCGCCCTTTTGCGGGTTCAAAGGGCAGAGCCCTTTGGCTTTGCCGCGGCATACTCCGGCGCTCGGGGCGGCGGGTTGCGGCTATCTCAGGGAAAAAGTCAGGCTAGGGCGCCAGCAGCTCTGGACGGTACTCGAAGTGCATGGTGTCAAAGTGGTCCCAGCGGCCGCCCCAGATGAAGCCGTGGCGTTCGAAGATGTTGACGATGGCGAGCGGGATCTCGTTGCGCCAGTGCGGGCGACCGGTGGCGTCGGGCTTCGACCAGCGCCAGTAGTGGGCATGCCGGACCGCGATATCAACCGCGATGCCGTAGCCGTGGGCGCTGGCCTGATCGGTGCCGGCAACCGCGCGGCAATTGTAGGTGCCGGCGGGCGGCAGCAGGTGCACCAGCATGGCCGGCGGCAAGGCGTCGAGTTCGGCGCTGATCTGGCGGAGTTTGTCGGCGACCCCGTTGACCGACGTCACCTTGAGTTTGACGCGGCTGTGAGAGGGCAGCCAGGCCACATCCACCAAGGCGCGGGCGACTGCACCCGTGCGGCAGTCGCCATACATCTTGGCGAAGAATGCCGCGGAGCGGGCGCGCCCGGGATCAACATTCGCCGCTGGCGGCGCGGCCTCGGCGCCGGCGGGATAGGCGTGGCGGAACATGTCCTTGAGATCGGGGGCGGCGAGCCAGGCTGCAAACGGTTTTTGTGGCTGCCCGTCGTCGAGGGGCATGCGCGTGCCATCGCGCCAGACGAGCGTCGTGCCATCGAGGGCTGCGAGCTGATCGGGATAGGCGACCAGCAGGCGTGCCCCGGCAAGCAGGGCTGCGGCTGTGCGATCGGTCGGTATTGCTGGAAGTGGCGACGGCTGCTGTGCCATAGCGCCGGCAAGCCCTTCGCCCAAAATCGATGCGGCAAGCATCACGGTGACGACGTGAGGGCGCCTACCGTGCGGCCGTCTGGCCAAGAGTGCTTTCCAAGCGTGCGCAATAGCCCACATTCATAGGCCGCCCTGCATCATGCTGTAACACAGCCCCAGAACCGGTCAATCGGTCGGGGACGCGCGCGACGAGTGACTGACGCTCAGCGACTTTCGCGGATCAGGCGCTCATAGATTCGTACGTTGAACGCGCTCCGCTCAGATGAGACTTGCGGGCCGGTCACGTAGCGGGGCATGCGAATGCCGGCGAACATCGGAGCGGGAAATTTGAATTCGCGTTGGGGCTGCGGCCGACGGGCCGGTGCCTCGGCAACAGCCCGGCGCGGGCGCTCCGGCTTGGCGGCAGCCGGAACGTCACGACTGTCGGCCTCGGAGACTGGTCTTTGGGCTGGAGACGGGCGTCGAGCGGGTGTGTGGACGACGGCATCGCCGCCCGCGGCAGAGAGCGCGGCAATGGCGCCCGGCAGCGCGACTATTGCTGGCGAACCCGCGACCTGGGGTATGCGCGGGCCAATGGCCACGCCGTGCGGCGCATCCGCAGTCGGCGGCACAGGGCCGCCGATTGCCATGCGCGGCTCGTTGCCCGGCAATGGCTGCACTGGCGCGGCTGCGACCGTCGTTTCCCAGCTGGGTTTCGGCACCGGCGTTCGTTGCGGACGAACCTCGGCAACGACTGCAGCGGCCGACTTCGTCGACCCTGTTACGACGACGGACGTCGTCGCGGCTGGCAGCGCGGCGATCTCGACAGGCGCTGGCACGCGAGGCGCATTTGCAAGTGGCGGGGTTGCTGCGTCCTGCCTCGACAACGGCCGGCGCGTGGCCTGCGCGACGATCGCCGACGGCAGGCAACGCCCGTCCGTCGCGGCAGTCTGGCCGCTTGGGCAGGCCTTGCCGCAGGCATTGCCCGGATGACCTTGCACCATCGTCCGCAAGATATGATCGGGCTCGTCTGTGGGCAGGGCCGCATTGACACGGTCGATGAACGTTTTCATCGCCCGCCGCGTCGCCGGACTCCACTCGCCGGACACCTCTCCGTCGTAGCATCCGACACGTTTTAACTCAGACTGGATATCGCGCGCAAGATTGGCCCGAGCCTCTGAACCGGCGGGGCGGGCTGGCGCTGCAATGGTATTGCGGGTGATGATCTGTGGCGGCGCGACCAGAACCGGCTGGGCGCCGTTCGGCGATGCTGCCGGGCTCGTTGCCAGGGTGGGGCGTGCCTGGGGCGCCGTGGCCGCCATAGTGGCGGGTGCGGGGGCACTTGCAGCGACAGAAGCAGAAGGCTGTGACGGCAGTTGCGGCGCAGCCCCGGTTGCGATTTTTATCACATCGGCGAGCTGGCGCTCGGCTTCTTTGTCGACCGAGGGCAGCACCAAAGCCGCTGTGCCAACGCCTGCCAGGATCAGGAATACGCCCGTCGCCTTACCCATTACGCACTCCTATCACTCAACGTGCCGTTATCGGGCGCATTCTACGTGCCGTTATCGGGCGCATTCTACCCATCCGTGTGTCGAGCCTTAGCTCAGTCCGCACTCGGCGTAAATCTGCATTTTGGCACGACACTCATCTCGGCCAGAAGGGCATGGAGCGGCCGCAAAGCCCAAAACACAGGTGCACGGACTGATAATGCGTGAACCGTGCCAGCTGGCACGGGTACTCATGACGCGCAATCCTGGTGTGTGGTGCCTCTGCGCCACAATAAGCCGCTGTCGCGGCGCAGGGTGTTTGTTTTGGGTCATGTTCCCAAACGGTTTAACCCGTCATGCCGCACGGTGGCTGCGTCACGACACACCCTGATGAATGCATGGCGATGGTGTCACTACTATGACCGGTTGGCGGGGGGGCGCCCCGCCTGGATACTGTATCTGGGGTTGTTGCGACGGATGTCTGCCCAAAATGTAGTCTTGCAACCTTCGGGCGCGCGCTCGGGGCTGTGCCGCCGTGCAACGATCGTGTCGTCCCGATGGCCGCGGTGTGTCGCCCTCTGGACACGCCTACGTCAGGCGCACACGTCCGGCTTTTCAAAAAAATGCGCAAAGCCTAACGAATCATGTAGATAACTCCCTCGAGGAATGGAGTTGCACGCAATTGTACGTGTGTAACTCTCAGGGCACCCTTCCAGCGATCGTGGCGGCCGAGCGGCGGCAGTACGATCAAGCCTGAGAAGAGCACCTTTAGTTTGGGCATAAAGTTCCAGTTTGTGGCGCGTCCAGGTTGCAGTGTCCATTTGGGATGGGGACTGCGCGGGGTCATGCTGGAAAGCACGGTTTTCGTCGCCGTGGTGCTTGTTTGTGCGTCGTCCTCGCTGTGAAACGGCCTGTCTTGCTTAACGTGTTCCTCGTCAAGGCCAATACTTTTGGAGGAGAGCAATGAAACATGCTCTTGGTGCGTTAGGCGTTTTAGCTGCTGGTGTTCTACTTGCCGTCTCGGCAGCGATAAATTGGCGGTTTGGCTACAGCCTCGGGATGACCGAGGTCGACAAGCAGATTTATGGGGCAGCATCCGCTGCTGCTGACTGCTTCAAAGCCCTGGTCCCGTTCTTCTTTTTCTCAGCGATGAGAAACAGAATGTGGTCCCAGGTTGCCGCGTCAGCGGTTCTGTGGGTGGTCGTGACAGGCTACTCGTTCACGTCCGCGATCGGCCATTCGGCGCACAACCGTCTCGATACGACGGGTCAACGCGCTGTCGAAGCTGCGTCGTACAAAGACCTTCGCAACGATCTGAAGCGTGCCCAGGACCAGATGAGTTGGATTCCGCAGCATCGCCCCTTGCAGACCGTGCAGGGTGAGATTGAAACCTACAAGCTGCAACGCCAGTGGGTTCAGACGAAGACTTGCTCGGATGTCACCGGCCCGTTGGGTCGCGACTTCTGTGGCAAATACCAGGGCCTCCTGTCCGAGCATGCCTCGGCTGAGCAGGCTTCTAAGTGGGATGGTGTGATCACCGAGATCAACGCCAAGTTGGCCACTGCCAAGGGCACGAACGCCATGGCGGAGTCCGATCCTCAAGCGGCCGTCCTCGCGAAGCTGGCAAGCCTTGTGCTGCCTGGCATCAAAGTTGAGGACGTGCAGACGGCGCTGGCAGTATTTGTCGCCGTGTTGCTCGAGATCGGTTCCGGGTTTGGTATGTACGTCGCCTTCTCCACCTGGCGCCTCTACGACCGCGCTGCGCCGACCGTGCCCGTCACGGCCACCACGCGCTCCGTCGAGATGGTGTCTCAGCCGATGCCGGTTACGAAACCGCGTCTCGGCGTGGCGAACGACAACAAGTCGGCGCCAAAGCTGATTGCACCGGAAACGGATGTGATTCGGTTCAGAAACGAAAGGATCGAAGACTCGGACGGAACAAGCCTGACTGCGACGACACTCTACGAAGACTACTGTGCGTGGTGTGAAGAACAGCAGAAAGAACCGCTTGCACTGCCGACCTTCGGACGTGAATTTGGAGATCTCGGAGTTCTAAAAGCCAAGATAGCAGGACGCGTTCGGTATATCGGAATTGCACTGAAATCGGGGCTCGAACACGAGGAGGATAAGAAACTGCCGGCCACACGGGCCGCGTGAGACTGCTCAAACGAAAAGGCCGCTCGAAAGAGCGGCCTTTTTGCTGTTTGGGGGCACGCGTGACGTGCCAGATGCGAACCGACATTTGCCCACTCCCTTTTTGCTTTCCCGGAATTTGGCTGGCGCACTTCGCGCTGCGCAAATATCCAAAAACCTCCCCATTGGAAGTAAAGGACCCGATTTTGGCCGTTGTTTCCAATTTCGACACGGCAAGATCCCCGATAGCCTGCGCGCCGGAAGGGGCACTCAGGTTTCCGGGAAGCCAAATACTCTGTACTTCAGATCTGTTGGGACGGATTGTGCGCCGGGGAATTATCCCCGCGGCAGCTTTGGCGCGCTCGGCCGGCGCTCCGCCCACCCCAGACGGGCTTCAAAAGGGCTATGCCCTTTTGCGGGCGTATGAGGGCAGAGCCCTCACCCTACTTTCAGGCGCGCGCAGTGCGTGACTTCAGGCTGGTTGTCGCTCCGAAATGCGCTTCCCACATCGCAGCGCGGGTATTAGCGTCGGATAAAAGACAACACCGAAAGGTCCGCAGTTGGGGGAGGTACAGGCAAAGCGATCGAAGGCGCACGCCCGGCGTGAACGTCGAGCGCGTCAACGGGCAGCGCCGCTGGCGTTTGGGCTGTTGACGTTCGCGGCGTTTGCTTG
>JANYHP010000609.1 GCA_025359005.1 Hyphomicrobiaceae bacterium
CGCAGGTACACGCACCCGCGTGTACTTTCTGCACCGCGCCCGGCACCTCAAGCACATCCCGCGTAAACTTGGCGTAGCGCGCAACGAACATCTCGCCATAGGCCGCCGCTTCCAGCATGCGCACAGCGCGACCAGCCGCCAGCACCCCCTCGCGCGTCTTCGGATCGTCGCCGCCGGCACTGGCCACCTGCGCCGCAATCAACGCCCCCTTCGCGCGCCGCAACGCAGCCAGCGCCGTCGTTTCGTGGCCGATTTGACCCAGCGCCTCAGCCGACAGCACGGGCCGCACGGCCTCGACAACAAGCACCTGCACTGCGGCATCCGCCGACGGCGCACCCTCGATCGATTTGCCAGCACCCTCCGCGGTTGTCGCACTGGCCGCTGTTTGCGCAAAAGCGGCCACCTCGCGAACACGCCCCATCGCGAGCGCACGCGCCCGACCGGCCAGCTCCCCCACATCGTCGATGCGCTTTTTCAGCGGCTTCATTGTCGTTGCATAGAATTCCGCGAATTCCTTGCCGCCCGAGCAGAGCGCCGGGTGTGCGGGCTGGGTGACGTAGGCCTTGAGGTCCGCCGTCGCCCGCAGCGCAAGCCACGTATAGCGGCCATTGCTGCCGACCTCCGGCACCCCGCCCCGCGCCTCGACCAGATCGTTGAGCGCACGCAGAACGCGCAACTCTTCGGCGCTCGGCTGTGGCGTGATGGTCAACTCCGCAGGCGGCTCGGGCTCAGCCCCGCCCTCCCAGCGGATGCAGCGGAAGCGCCCGGCGACCTTCACCCGCTCCGCGCAGGGACGCTCCACCGGCGCGGGCCGCAAGCGCTTCGAATTCGGAAACAGCGCCTGCGAATAAAGCCACCGCCCCGGCATCGCCGCGTCCCCCGCCTTGAGCACGGAAACCGCATTGCCCAGATCATCACCACGTTTGGCCGCCAACTCGCCCAAAGCCGCATGATAAGCGGTGGCGCAGGCATTGGGGGTGGCCAGTTGCGCCAACGCCGATGACGCAAAGCCTGTCCAGGTCACCGCGATAACCGCAAGCCCAACGCGCTGCATCGCGCACCATCGACTGTGTTCGCTCACGCGCCACCCGTTCCACTTGCCCGAAACACCGCTCACATCCCTTGCGCCAGCGCACGTTTTACGCACCGACGAGTGCCTCTGACAAGGCGATGCCACCTGCACCCCGGCCTCTCAGAATAACCCCTCGATCTGCCCCGCCGCATTGAAGCGAATGTGCTCCGACGACGGCACCTTGGGCAATCCCGGCATAGTCATGATCTCACCGCAGATGGCGACGATGAAGCCGGCGCCGGCCGAGAGCCGCACTTCGCGGACGGGCAGCGAGAACCCAGTCGGCGCGCCACGAACATTGGGATCGGTGGTGAAGGAATACTGCGTCTTGGCGATGCAGATGGGCAATTTACCGTACCCCATGTCTTCCCAGGTCTTGAGCTGATCGCGCACGCTTTTGTCGGCCTGCACATCCCCCGCGCGATAGATCGACTTAGCGATGGTCTCGATCTTCGCAAACAGCCCCATCTCGTCGGGGTAGAGCGGCGCGTAGTTGGACACGCCGCTGTCGGCGATCTCGGCGACGCGCTTGGCCATCTCGGCGATGCCCTTCGAGCCTTCCGCCCAGTGCTTGCAGAGGAACGCTTCTGAGCCCTGCGCTTTCACGTATTCGATCACTGCTGCGATTTCCGCGTCCGTGTCCGAGATGAAGTGATTGATACCCACCACCGCGGGCACGCCGAAACTCTTCACGTTCTCCAGATGCCGCCCAAGATTGGCGCAGCCTTTCTTGACCGCCTCGACGTTTTCGCGGCCGAGATCTTCTTTCTTCACGCCGCCATTCATTTTCAGCGCGCGCACGGTGGCGACGATGACGGCCGCAGCAGGCTTGAGGCCAGCCTTACGGCACTTGATGTCGAAGAACTTCTCCGCCCCAAGATCGGCACCGAAACCGGCTTCCGTCACCACGTAGTCGGCGAGCTTGAGCGCGGTCTTGGTCGCCACAACCGAGTTGCAGCCATGTGCAATATTCGCAAATGGCCCGCCATGGATGAAGGCCGGATTGTTCTCCAATGTCTGCACGAGGTTTGGCTGCATGGCCTGCGCGAGCAGCACGGTCATGGCGCCGTCGGCCTTGATGTCGCGCGCGTAGACGGGTGTCTTGTCACGACGATAGGCGACAATGATATCGCCCAGCCGCTTTTCGAGATCCTTCAAATCCGTGGCGAGGCAGAGGATTGCCATCACTTCCGACGCGACAGTGATGTCGAAGCCGGCCTCGCGCGGAAAGCCGTTCGCCACGCCGCCGAGCGAGCACACGATCTCGCGCAGCGCGCGATCATTCATGTCCATGACGCGGCGCCACACCACACGGCGCGTATCGATGTTGAGCGCGTTGCCCCAGTAGATGTGGTTGTCGATCATCGCCGACAGCAGATTGTGCGCAGCCGTGATGGCATGGAAATCGCCGGTGAAATGCAGGTTGATGTCTTCCATCGGCACGACTTGCGCATAACCACCACCGGCCGCCCCGCCCTTGACGCCGAAACACGGCCCGAGGCTCGGCTCGCGCAGGCAGATGGCCGCCTTCTTGCCGATGAAGTTCAACCCATCGCCGAGCCCTACCGTCGTCGTCGTTTTACCCTCGCCCGCCGGCGTTGGATTGATGGCCGTGACCAGGATCAGCTTGCCGTCCTTGCGGCTGGCGAGAGAGGCGATGAACTCGGCGGAGATCTTCGCCTTGTCGTGCCCATAAGGCAGCAGATGCTCGGTCGCGATTGCGAGCTTGGCGCCGATCTCCTGGATCGGGCGCTTCTTGGCGTCGCGGGCAATTTCAATATCGGAACGTACGGCCACGGAGCGTTTCCTGTCTTTTGATGCCGCAACGGTCGAACTCTGTGACCGCAACAACAGGATTGTTGTTGTGAGGACGAACGGACACGAGACTCTGCCGCATCCGTTGCCCCTGAGGTTTTGTCGTTAGCTCTGAACTTTCGGCATTGGCGCGTCGAATGCATCGCCGACTTTCAAGCCGGCTGACGCTGCATACTCCGCAGCAGCAACCTTCTTGCCCTCGGGCGCCTTCACGCGCTTGACGAGAATGCCGCCACCGTTGCCGGCCACCGTGATGCCATCGGCCGAGATGGCGGTGATCGATCCGGCCGCGCCGGATGCAGCAACGCGCGCGCTGTCGTAGATATCAAGTTTCACACCCTTCAGCATCGCCCACGCGCCGGGTGCGGGATTGGCCGCTCGGATGGTGTTGTAAACGTCGGCGACGGGCTTCGACCAATCGAGTTCCGCCACGTCCTTCTTGAACCAGCTTTCATAGGAGCCGTCGGCGAGGAGCTGTTTGTGCCTGAGCTTGACGCCGGCCTTGACGAGATCGAGGCCTTCCATCATCGCGTCGACGCCCATGGGGAAAAGCTGCTTGAAGTAGATGTCGCCGAGCGTGTCGTCGGGACCGATCGCGACGGACTTCTGGATGAGGATCGGACCTTCGTCGAGCCCTTCATCGGGCCAGAAGATGGTGAGCCCCGTGCGCGTCTTGCCCATGGCGATCGGCCAATTGATCGACGACGGACCGCGATGCGCTGGCAGCAACGACGGGTGATACTGGAATGTGCCGAGCCGCGGCGCGTCGAGCACGGGCTGGGGTACGAACAACAGCACGTATGCCATCAGGCAGACGTCGGCGTTGAACGATTTCATGAGTTCAAGCGCCTCCGGCGTCTTCCAGCTTTTCGGCTGATGCACCGGCAGTCCCTTCTCCCGCGCCAACACCTTGAGCGGATCTTCCTGCTTGCCCGCCTTGTCGGGCGCGCAGCAGACCGCCACGACGGTCTCGCCGCGCGCGAGCAACGTCTCCAAGACTGCCTTGCCGAAAGCGTCCTGTCCGTGAACGACAATGCGCATTGGAACTCCCTCTCCCTGTTGCGCCGTGAAAACGTGCGCGTGGGATTTCGATGTTGGTTGGGTGCAACGGGGACAGGGTCGGGGTGAGGGACGGCCGTTCTCACGGCATGTATTGCAGCCCCTCACTCAGACCCTCGCCCCGTCGCGGAAAAGCAATGGGGAGAGGAGATTTCCGTCCCCTCACGCAGGCTTGCGCGGTGGCTCCGTTGCACCCGATGCCTTGATGCGAGCCACGTCGGCGGCAGAGTAGCCGAGCACGTGCGCCAGAACCTCGTCGGTGTGCTCACCGAGCAACGGCGAGCGACGCACCTCGGTCGGGCTGTCGGACATTTTTATCGGATTGCCGACGGACAGATACTTTCCGCGCTTGGGATGATCGACCTCGACGACCGTGCCCGTCGCGCGCAGCGATTGATCCTCTGCCAACTCCTTCATCGACAGGATCGGCCCGCA
>JANYHP010000620.1 GCA_025359005.1 Hyphomicrobiaceae bacterium
GTCGCCAGGACACCGACTTCCATGCTGAGAATGAAGCCATCGACGAAGCTTCTATTGTCGGCGATTTTGCCGAACCATTTGAACGTGTAGCCTTCCGGCGGAACGGATGGGATTTCCTGCGCAAAGAAGGCGAGCCAGATCACGAAGATCAAAGGCACCAGGATGAGCACGAGGGCCGGCGCTGCCGAGCCGAGCAACAGGTATCGTCCGGCCGCGCGATGATCCAATGTCAGCATTCTCTGGTCTGTGTCCCGCAGGTCGACGCGGTGCCTCAGGGGCGGCCGTCGCTCTGCATCTTATCAGCGGGCATGGAGCGCGCAACCACGACACGTGCGGTTAGAAGAGGCAGTGTCGTGTCGGCGCGTCCTGCTCGCAACGGGCGTGGCCTCGCCTTCAGGAATTTCGAGACCGCATTGATGGAACCCATTCGTCGCCGATCGGCTCAGCGATGGTCGATGTCCCTCGTCGCACATGCAGCGCGACACCCCTGGCCATTATCCTCAATCGCCCATGGGGCGGCGCACCGCGACTATTTCTCCGCTACGATTTTCGGCAGCGCGTCGCGCTATGCTGCCAGTTCATGACGTCGTCGCGTCGATCGTGGGGCGCTTCGCCGAGGGCTAACGCAGCTCAAGCAAGCGTTCGTTCACTTCAGCTTCCGCCTCCGCACTTACGGTGTAGTGAGGCTGAGTGATAAATTCAGCAACCAGCGCCATGCAGCATCCGTCAGAGATGTGCTCCATGTCGATTACGAGATCCGCGGGCGCACGGGGACACCACGCCTCATCGAGGACGCTTGTTACGAACCGCGCGGTCAAGCTGTCTTCACTGGCGAGATCCATGGCGGCGCAAGGCAGAAGCGGATACTTCCTGTATTTTTGCACAACGCGCGTGCGATGGAGTGCCGATGCGTGAAGCCGGACAGTCGCGATGTGCGGCAAGCCACCCAGGATCGACGCAGCCGTCCAGCCGTGGATGAGGACGTCTCCCTGCAAAGCCGTTTCCAATGCCAATTCGCGCAGCCGCGCGGCGAACTCCGCAACGGTCATGCTCCACTGGCGCTCAGTGACCGCAGGACTGAAGTCTACGAGCTCATTCCTGCTGTTCGTGAACAGGCGCTCCGCAACATGACGCTCAAACGGAGCAAGGTCGAACAGCGTCAGACCAAGCTCTTTTGCCATTTGCGCAGGCAGCTTTCGGGCGGCGGCGAATGGCTCGATCGAGAGCGCAACAATTGCCATAGCGGTCCTCGCGGGGTCGTCCGGCCCCGGCCGGAGCGTGCGCTCGCCTGCTTGTGCCGCTATCCGCCCCCCATACGGTTTCGCGCGGGGAACGGACGGCGGCACTCCTGGCACGGGGGATAATGCCAGCAGGTTCCTTTTAGCGACTGACCGTTCGGGGAGCGTGAGACGCGCGTGAAAGAGGCGCCTACTGATCGCAAATTCGACACGCGCACGTCAAAAAAAAGACGCACTTAAACCTGACGATGTGGCAGCCGTTCCAGCAACTTGGAATGATGAAGACTGGACGCTGGATAGGATTTGTCACGCAAGACGTCGTAGGAGAAATTGGGCTCGGTTATCTTGAGTTTGGCGACCATGGCTTCGGACTGCCCCTGCTGGTCTCGCAGCAGATAGAGTGCCGAGAGAAAGCGCATCGGCGGTTTGAAGGCGGGCGCCAAACTGTGCGACGCTTCGCCGAGATAGATCGAGCTATCGACTTCCCCGGCCATGGTGGCGGCGATACAGGCCAACGTGCTGATCTGGAAGCGGAGCGGTGTCGATCCGACCAACTCTCGTGCGAGCAAAGTGTGCTCGAAGCCGAGCTTCGCCTTGCCAAGATGACACTCGGATATGCCGAGACACGCCCATCCCAACGGGTTGGCACGATTGAGCTGAATGCTGCGCTCCGCCATCTCGAAGGCCGCCACATGTGACTTTCGGACAATCGAATGGACCTGAGCACTGAAGCTCGCAACATAAGAATTTGTAGGTTCCAACTCGAGTGCCCGATACATGAAGGCAAGCGCCTCCTCGGCAACTTCCTGCCTATTCGATGGCAGGAATTCCATGAGCAGAAAGGTCCTCAGATACGCACGCCATGCCAAAAAGATCCCTCGCGGTTCAATGTCGAAGGCACGCGCAAATAAATTGTCCGCGATCTGCAGACCCTCGTACGTCAAGCCAAAGAGATTTCGGATCGCCTGCCGACACAGGACGATCGCAGCATGCTTTTCGTGGCTTTCCTCCGCATTCGTCAGGATATTTCGGAGGACGTGCTGAGCCAGTTCATTGAGGTGTCGAAAGACCGTTGGCTCTTCGATATCCGCTCCGCGAGTCTTCACATTGAATGACCACAACAACTCATTGTGCTCGATCGACGTGAGCATCATTCGGCAATTTACGCCGGACGGATCTTCCACGACACGCGTGTCGATGGCTAGTCGGCCACGCGGGCCTTGCGGCAGCGGATCCCTTTGATCAAGCCGGAGTTCGATGACTTCTATCGTCGTGAGTTCTGCCACAGAGCGAGCGACAAGGTCGTTCAGCGTATCGCCAATAATCCGCTCTCGCGGGGTACCAGTTGTCGAGGAACTCAAGAACAATTGCTGGCGCTCACCGCGAGACAAGACCGGCACGATTGCACGGCGAGACGTACCCCCTGACGCCGGCTCAGAGGACGGCATAGTGGCAAAATGTGCTCTCTCAGCGCGCAGCCAATCTTCAAATTCGTCGTCTCGGACGTCCAGTCCCTCGAACAAAGAATCTTCCGAGTGCCTTCTCCCGTCGGGGCCCTGCGGTGTGACCCGCTGGACCTCGACGAGCGTTTGGTCGAGTGCGACGGTCTGCTTGTCGCTGTGCAAATATGGTCGCGCTTTACCCAATGTTCGTCTGATTTCGCTGAGCGCCTGTCGCAAGCTTCCTGCGCCTTGCACGGGGCCACGATCGCTCCAGAGTTTAGCCTGAAGCCAGGAACGGGACCGGCTGAGTTCGGGAGCCAATGCCAAGAGGGCTAGCAGTCCCCTGGCTTTGCGCCCCTTAGGAGTCCGGTCGCTTCCGTCCGAAGCTGTTACCTTGAGCGGCCCGATAGTCTGCAATGTGAGTGTCACGCTACCAGGCGTCATTTGCGTACGGCCCCTCGTCGCGGCAACACCCATGATTGGGCCACGAGGAATGCAGGGTCGCTTGCCCGTAGAATTTCCCCATTCGAGTAATGCCAAGTAGCGTGAATTTATCGCGAAATCGCGTGAATTCGAACAACATGACCTTGACCCC
>JANYHP010000647.1 GCA_025359005.1 Hyphomicrobiaceae bacterium
TTGGCGGCAAATTCGGCGCGATAGGTGCGGCCCTGGTGGCGGGCGACGACGGCATAGCGGCCCGCAGCGAGGATATGCGTCGGCAGCGCACCGACGGCTTCTTTTACCGTTTCCGCCTTGGCATTGACGATCATCCAGGCCACGTCGGCGAGCGCCTCGCCACCGGCCTGGGCGACGAGCTTGAACGTCATCTTGCTGCCGGTGTGGCTCAGAATGGCATCCGTCAACTTGCCGGGCTCGATGGTGATTTCCGACCGCACGCGCGCGTTGGCGTCACCATACGTCGAGACGACCTGATACACGCCGGCGTTCAGGCGGATGATGAGACCGGGACGCGCGCCAACGATCACCTTGACGCGATTGCCCGACTGGTCGCGCTCTTCGGTCATGATGTCGTAGGCGACGGACTTGTCGGGTGCGGGCTCGCCACTGGCCAGCACGGCTTTCATGCGGAGGCCGCCCGCATTGAGGACGAACTTCTCGCTGACCTGCGCGCCGGCGGCGACGGTGATCTTGCGCGTCAACGTGGCCCGACCGAACGCGGCGTTGACCAGATAATCGCCCGGCTCGAGTTTGAGGCGCGGCAGGGCCTCGCGGATCTGGCGCACCAGCGGGCGCTTGCCATCAGAGCCCGGAGAATCGCGGAAAATGTGCCAGACCATCCCCTGGTCGATGGGCTGTCCGTCGTCGGTGAGCACGGCAGAAAGCGCCACCGGCACACCGTTGGCGGCGGCGGCGGCGTCCGTGGAGCGGGCGACTGCGGTCGAATTCGGGGCGACCGGCACCCATCCGCCGGCTGGTGGCGTCTGCGCGCGCGCGGTGCCAAGCCCCGCGACGGCGGCACCGGCCAGCATCAGCCATAGCACCGCCCACGGCGCGCAGGTCACGGCCGACCTCGGCGCCATCGCAGGCCTCATTTCGATGATCACATCCGCTGTCTCTGACACTGTCTCGTACCCTGGCATTGCCTCATGGCTGCCGCATCTCGATACTCGTGATCTCACCGTCACGGATTTCGATGGCCTGCTCGCGCCGCGCCCCGCGCATTGACAGTCGGAGCGTGTACCGTCCCGCGGCAAGCATCGCCGCCGGGGCTGCCTCATAACTGCTCCACACCAGGTGGCCGCCGGCATCCAGCAGATGCCAGGCCATCTGATGTCCGATGGCCTCGGGCGGCAGCACCGCGGCCATGCGCAGCCCACCGGCGTGGTAATCGAGCGTCACCGCCTTGAAGTCGCCAGCCTTGACCTCGATCTCCTGTTGCGCATCGATCGCGGCAGGATTGCGACGAGCCGTGATGCGATAGCGCCCCGGCGGCACGTCGACAATCGCCGCGGGGCCGGCCAGCACGACCCGCTCGTCGGCGGGCACGTCGAGCCGGATGACCTGGAACACCTCCGACTGGCCCTCAGCGGGCGTGCCGGACGGCTCGCTGGCGCGGGCGCTCAGCCGGGCGCCGATCACCACGCGGGCGGCGATAAGCGGCAAGGAGCGCCGCACCGTATCTCCGGCGGCCACGGAAATCCGCTCGCGTACCGTCATGGCCCCGCGCGTGGCGGAGACGATGTAAGTCCCTGGCTGCACGACGAACTCGGCCGTGCGGGCTGCGGAACGCCCGATCTCGCGCCGCCCGAGTGGCGCGTCGGGGTCGTCTTCGGCAATGGCGTAGACGACCGGCTGCTCAGCGGCGACGGCGGCGACGGGTGGGCCGGCCCGCGACAGCAGGTCGAGCAGGACGCGCCCGCCGGGCTCGGCCACATCGACGACCAATGTTTTGCCGGCAAGGACTTCGATAGGGCGCTTCGTGCGCAACTCGCCCTGCTCATAGTGCAGTGTCATCGGTCCCGGCGGCACCAGCAGCGCGACCTGTCCGTGCGGCCAGAGGGCGGGGGGTTGCGACAGTGGGCCGGTCGCGCCCGGCGAACCGGCAAGTCGCAAGGCTGCGTCGGCAGGCAGCGGCGACCGCAGGCGAATTTCGCCGCCGTCGAGCACCACTTCGACTGGTGTTTCGCCTTCGGCCGCAAGCGTCGCTGTCACCTCGCCCTGCAACAGACCGGCGGCGGCGCGAATGCGATAGACCTGGGACGCCAGGGGAATACGCACGTCGCTGCCGTCCACGGTGGCGGCAGGTGCTGCGTCACTGCCGCCTGCGGGCCAGATCGTCCAGCGGACCCGATGGCCGGCAATGGCGACGCCACCGATCAGCGCGGCACGCACGCGCAACGCCGGTGGTCCCGACTTCGCCACATCGAGGGCTGCGAGCGGCGTCGGCGCGGCCTGGACCTCACGCGGCGCCGCGGCTGGCGTGCGTGGTTCGTCGGCGGCGCGCCCGCCCTGCATGGCGAGCACCAGGACGTCGGCGAGTTGTGCGGCAAGTTGTGCGCCGGTCTGGACATCGACGTGGCGACCGCCGGTCGGCTTGGTCAGGCACTGGTAGCGGGCCGCGTCTTCCGGCTTCAAGCCAAGCCCCACGACGTGAACGACCACGCCCGGCGCGCTCTGCTGGATCTCTGCCAGCGCGGCGCAGGCGTCCTGCTGGCAGTTGTCGGGATCGTCGTGCACCAGCACAATGCTGCGCGCGCCGGGCGCCTTGGCCAGAGCCTTGGCGGCTTCCTTGAGGGCGGCTGTCAGCGGCCCCTTGCCCTTGGGGTTGAGCCTCTCCAACGGCGTCGTGATGCGATCGGCGAATGCCGGCAGGACGGCAGCATCGGGTGGCGCGATCACCTGCACGTCGCTGCAATCGGCTTGGCGGCGATGGCCGAACGACATCAACCCGACATTCATGGTCGATGGGCTGGCCTTGGCAAGCGCCGCCCGGACAGCGTCGCGGGCTTCGACCAGCTTGGTCTGCTTGTCGCCCTCCAGCTTGCCCCACATGGAACCGGACCCATCGAAGATGAGCATGGTCTGGCTGGGGGCTGCGGCGTCAGGTGCCCCTTGCGCGGCCGCCACGCCCACGCCTAACGCCAGCGCCGCCACCAGCGCCGCGACACTCCGCCGGGTCCATGCTCGCGCGTCCATCCCCATCCCCGCTTGCCGCAGACCTGTCCGGCAGAACCCGCTGTGGGGTCAGACCCATGGGCCTGGCCCCAAGTCGCCCTCGAAGTCGAGCTACCATTGTATTCCAGATGGGGTTGGTTTAGCGAGGCCCACCTGGGCGTAACACCTGCCTGATTTGCCCCGAGTTTTGCGGCGTGGCCTTCGCTGCGACCGAACATGGCTGCGCTGAGTGGACGCGCGCAGGCCAGTGAACACCATCCGCCACGCTACCGGACAGCGACCCTGATCATGCCCCAAACCCTGCTCGATCTGCTGCTGACGCGGCGCTCAGTCAAACCGGTGGCCATGACTGAGCCCGGCCCCACCGCGGCTGAACTCGACTTGATCCTGACGGCTGGCGCGCGCGTGCCCGATCACAAGAAAATGGTGCCGTGGCGGTTCATCGTCTTTGAGGGCGCAGCGCGCGCCCATTTCGGCGACGTGCTGGCAGAGGCGTGCGCGGCGGAAGAGCGCGAGCCGCCGTCGGCCATGCGACTGGCGACGGAACGCGGGCGGTTCCTGGAGGCCCCGCTGGTGGTCGGCGTGGTCAGCCGGGTGGTGCCGCACATGGGCGCGCCTGAGTGGGAGCAGATCCTGTCGGCGGGGGCTGCCTGCTTCAATGTCTGCCTCGCCGCCAACGCGCTCGGCTACGCCGCCAACTGGCTGACGGGGTGGTATGCCTATAGCCCGCTGGTCAAGGCGCGGCTGGGGCTTGCCGCCAACGAGCGTGTCGCTGGCTTCATCTACATTGGCAGCGCCGGCCAACGGCCCGAGGACCGGGACCGTCCGGCGCTTGCCGACATCGTCACGCGCTTTGGCGCCTGAACCGCCCGTATCCCCACCGGAGACTGCCATGTTCTATGACACGCTGGAAAACAAGCACGGCCTCGCGCACGACCCGTTCAAGGCGCTGGCGGTGCCAAGGCCGATCGGCTGGATCTCGACGGTGAGTGCCGGCGGCATCGCCAATCTGGCGCCGTACAGTTTCTTCAATGCAGTTGCGGAAAAGCCGCACTACGTCGTGTTCGGGTCCGCCGGCCGTAAAGATAGCCTCGCCAACATAGAGGAGACGGGCGAGTTCGTGTGTAATCTCGCCACCTATGACTTGCGTGAGCACATGAATATGTCGTCGGCGTCGGTGCCGCGCGGCGTCGACGAGTTCCCGCTGGCGGGCCTGACGGCGGTGACCGGCACGCTGGTCAAAGCGCCACGCGTCAAGGAGGCTGCCGCCGCATTTGAATGCAAACTGCACC
>JANYHP010000661.1 GCA_025359005.1 Hyphomicrobiaceae bacterium
GACGGCGCGATCGCGGGAGAGCGATCGCGCCGAAACTTTTTCTCTCGCCGAACTTTTTGTCTTGCCGCGAGATGTGCCCGTCAGAGTCGCCCGGCTGCCTCGACCAGCACGAGGTCGACGACCAGGCCACCGAAAAACAGCCAACCGACGACCCGGTTCGACTTGAAGCGCTCGAGACAGTTGGCCGGGCTCGCCGTGTCCAGCGTGGTGATCTGCCACAGCATCTGCAACCCGACGGCCAGCAGAGCCAGATAAACCGGCCAGCCCGCGCCCGCCGCCCAGGCCGCCATCGCCCACAGGGCCACCGCGCCTGCGTAGAGCCCGGTGAGCCAGCCGCCGGTGTTCTCGGCAAAACGCAAGGCCGTCGAGCGCAGGCCCAACTCGGCATCGTCGCGGCTATCCTGGTGGGCGTAGATGGTGTCGTAGCCGATTGTCCAGGCAATCGAGCCGGCATAGAGCAGCAGCGCCGGCCATCCGAGACGCCCGTGGATCGCCGCATAACCGACCAGCGCGCCCCATTTGAATGTGAAGCCAAGCACCAGTTGCGCCCAATTCGTCAGCCGCTTGGCGAAGGGATAGAGAGCCACGAGCACCAGTGATGAGATGGCGAGCCAGATCGTGAAGGTGTTGAACTGGATGAGCACCAGCAGCCCGACCAGCGACAGCATGCAGGCGAAGATCAGTGCCTGCAGCGGGGTGACCTGCCCCGATGGGATGGGCCGCGAGCGGGTCCTCTCCACCTGTGCGTCGAAATCCCGGTCGACGAAATCGTTATAGGCGCAGCCCGCCCCCCGCATGACGAAAGCGCCGACCAGGAACAGCGCCAGATACCAGATATTCGGATAGGCCCGCCCGGCAGCAACCTCGCCCAAGGTCTGGCCCCACCAGCACGGAAACAGCAGCAGCCAAGCGCCCGTCGGCCTATCAAACCGGGCGAGACGCCCGAACGGCCGAGCGAGGGGCGGTGCGACCCGGTCGAACCAGTTGTCGGCCGTGGCGTCCGCGACATGTTCACCTGTCGCCTGCGCGACGGGGCCATCGGAGGGCTTAACGGGCGATGGCGGTACGGGTGGGCCTGCGCTGGTCGATCGAGTGGGGGGGGATGACATGGGGCGCTGGGACAGTCGTTGTTGAATGAACCGGTGCGTGCGTAGGCGACAAGGCACCGCCCTCGCGACAACGGCTCGAATGGAGTGGTCTGCTGAGGGTGCTCTGACCTATCCCTCTACAACCCGTTGGCGGATTGGTCGAGCGCCGTGCGCGCCAAGCCGGTGGCGTCGCCGCGCAATCTGCATTATGCGACGCCGATCCACCCCGCTCCATCGGACCGAAAGCCTCTACCGTGACCACGCCCGCTCCCGTCGCTCCCGTCGCCGACACCACCGAATTGCTGCGCGCCATGGGTCGCGCCGCACGCGAGGCCGCACGCGTTGTGGCATTGGCGTCGCCCACGGCGAAGATAACTGCGCTCACCACCGCCGCTGCCGCGCTGCGCCGCAGCCATGCAGCGATCCTCGCGGCCAACGTCGCCGACATGGATGCAGCGCGCGCCCGCGGAACGACCGGCTCCTACCTCGAGCGCCTGCTGCTCGATCCAGGCCGCATCGATGCTATCGCGGACGGGCTCGACGCTATCGCCGCCCTGCCCGATCCGATCGGCGGAACGATCGCCGCGTGGACGCGACCCAACGGCTTGCAGATCAGTCGCGTGCGGACACCGCTTGGCGTCATCGGCATCATTTTCGAGAGCCGCCCGAACGTGGTGGCGGACGCCGGCGGGCTCTGCCTCAAAGCGGGGAACGCGTGCATCCTGCGCGCCGGGTCCGATAGCATGCAGTCGGCGCACGCCATCCACGCCTGCCTCGTCGCCGGATTGGTCGCGGCAGGCCTGCCGGAAACCGCGATCCAACTGGTGGCGACGACCGATCGGGCGGCCGTCGGTGCCATGCTCGGCGGGCTCGATGGCTCCATCGACGTTATCGTGCCGCGTGGCGGCAAAAGCCTCGTCGGCCGCGTACAGAACGAAGCGCGTGTGCCGGTGTTCGCCCATCTCGAAGGCATCTGCCACATCTACGTCGATCGCGCTGCCGATCTGACGCGCGCCGTGCCCTTGGTCGTCAATGCCAAGATGCGGCGCACGTCAATCTGCGGCGCCGCCGAATGTCTGCTGGTCGATCGCCATGCGCCCGCGACCTATCTCGCAGCCCTTGTCAAAGCCCTGCTGGATGCGGGCTGCGAAGTGCGGGGCGATGCAGCGGTGCTTGCTGCCGACGCACGTGCCAAGCCGGCCAGCGCCGAAGACTACGGCCACGAGTTTCTTGACGCCATCATCGCCATCAAGACCGTCGACGGTGTCGATGACGCCATCGCCCATATCGCGCACTACGGCTCCCAGCACACCGACTGCATTCTCACCGAGGATAGCGCGACCGCCGAGCGGTTCATCGCCCGCGTCGACAGCGCCATTGTACTGCACAACGCATCCACCCAGTTCGCCGATGGCGGTGAGTTCGGCATGGGCGCGGAAATCGGCATTGCCACCGGCCGCATGCACGCCCGCGGGCCTGTCGGCGTGGAGCAGCTCACCACGTTCAAGTACATCGTCCGCGGCATCGGCCAGGTGCGGCCCGGTTGATGGGCTGGTGCAAGCTCAGGGAAAGCCAAAGGGCTCTGCCCTTTGATCCCGCAAAAGGCTACTGCTTATGGTCGCGCGATTGATCGGAAAACCGTCCCACACTTTTCCGATCGCGCTCCTGCCCTTTTGAAACCCGTCTGGGGTGGATGTGGCCAGCGCCTGCGGTTTTATAGCCAGCGCCGGACCTGGGCTTTGTAAGTGAGGTAGGTCTGACCGAACTTGGCGGCGAGGTAGGCTTCTTCGCGCTCGATGGCGAGCTTGGTGACGGCTAACTTGGCGAACGGCAGCGCCAACAGAAACCAGAGCTGGTTCAGGCCCAGCCCGAGGCCCACCAGCGCCAGGCTCATGCCGAGATACATCGGATTGCGCGTGTATCGGTAGATGCCGGTGGCCACAATGGCGGTTGACGGCCGTGTCGGCAGGACAGCGGTCTTGGCGCGCCAGAACGAGACTTCAGCCGACAGTGCGATG
>JANYHP010000052.1 GCA_025359005.1 Hyphomicrobiaceae bacterium
GAGGATGACGTTCTGCCCCGCCTTCAGGGCGTCTTTGATGCTCTGGATCGTCTCTTCGGTCTTCTGCCGCGCCTCGGCGCTGGTCTGCTCCAGGTCGGGGACGCGCAGCGCGTCGAGGACGACGAGCAGGGGGGAAAACACGCCGCGAAAGTTGCTCTCGAGCAAGAGCGGCCTGGGGTGGAGGCTCGGCGTCAGCGCCGAGATGACGATCGGCGGGTCGATGAAGGCGGGGTGGTTGGGCAGCACGAGCAGCGGCCCTTTCGCGGCGCGCACCGCGTCCAGCCCGTGGACGCGAACGCGGTAGCGCAGCCACAGGACGAACCGGAAGAGGAGCCAGAACAGGGCGCGAATCGAGCGAAGCATGGGGGGAGTCCGACCTCTGGTGCGCGCGAGTAACGACGAGGGAAATCTATCGAGTGGGCACGTCGTTCGCCAGAGGGGGAAGGCCACACGCGGGGTAGATGGCGTTGGCGGGTTTAGGGAGGTGGGGATGAATGAGGCGAAGCCCACCGGTTGCAACCTTATCTTTGGGCACAACTTCCCGGTGGTGGCGGCGTGGCGAGTTGAATGGCGGCGTGGAGTTTCGTCCAGCCCTTCCAGAGCGTCTGCCAGCCGGGCAGGCCGTCGCCCTTGCGGTTCTGGTGCCCCCCCAGCCGGGCCAACGCCAGGAGGAACTCCCGTACCGTCCAGTCCGGCCGCTCCTGGCCGTGCCGCCACCGGCTCAGCAGGAGTACCCACCCCAGCGGCACCACCTCGGACGCCGGCTTCGTCGCGGCCTCCTCGTCGCGCCCCGCCCAGCGCAGGTACATCAGCAGCCAGGCCACCACGCTCAGCACGCCGATCATCGGCTCCATCGCCTGCTTCGTCGTGAACTGCGGCCCCTCCACGCCGCAGCCGGTCTTCTGGCCTTTGTGATACCCCTCCATCGCGGGCCAGCGCCACTCGTACCAGTCCACGCGCTCCCAGGCGTCCGCCTCCGTCTCGACCGCCACGTCCGTCAGCAGCAGCCACTCCAGCGCCCCGGCCCCCTCGGGGGGCGCGGGCTCCCAGACCCGCACCGCCCAGAGCCGCAGCGGCACCTGCCGGTGCTCGCCCCGCGCGCGGGACGGGGCCGGCGGCGGCAGGGTCACGGCGGCCCAGGCCGTCGCCAACTCCGCGTCGCGGCCCGGTCGGGCCGCCTCGCCCGCCTTGGCCGCACTGGGTGGGACGGCCCGCGGCCTCCGTCCCGCCCCCGGCAGCGAACGCAGGTGGTCGAACATCTTCACCCTACGCCCCTCCTCGCCGCCCTCCCGGTGGCCCACCAGGGCCGTGCGGTTGGACTTGGCGCGGGCCACGTAGGAGTAGCCGTGGGCGTGCTCGTAGTCCAGGAACTCGAAGGTGTCGCCGCCGCGATCGACGAGGTCGACGACCCGCTTGCCGGCGGGGAAGTCGCCGACGGCCTCGCGGCC
The DNA here is from genome assembly GCA_025359005.1 of Hyphomicrobiaceae bacterium. Taxonomy (GTDB): domain Bacteria; phylum Pseudomonadota; class Alphaproteobacteria; order Rhizobiales; family Hyphomicrobiaceae; genus JABFRJ01. Next base: position 1,449 of record JANYHP010000052.1, read on the forward strand.
GCGCAGCCACAGGCGGCTCTGGCGGTGCGGGCACTCCCGCAAGACGGCCCGCGCGGTATTCTTGCGCCGGCGCTTGTTGAGGTGCAGGATCTGGTTGGCCAGCCCCAGCGGCTCCCCGGCGGGCGTCAGGGCGATGCTGTTGTGGCAGAGGTAGCCCCGCTGGTCCTTACCCCCGAGGGGGCCGAGGACGCCCTCGAGGGAGCGCTTGCTGGTCAGGTTGAGGTCGGTGTCGTCGTGGGCCAGGAGGATGACCGGGCTGGGGTGGTCGCGCATGGCCGAGCGCGTTCGGCGGAAGTGGGTTCCAATGACGGAGGCGTGGGTGACGCGCTCGCCGTTGACGAGGTGGTAGAGGGCGGCGAGTTCGGCGGGGGACTGCATCTTGTCGGGCAGGGAGCCGGCGGGGTGGGCGGCGAGGCGGTCGGCCACGCGGACCAGGCGCTTGGTACGCCTGGCGTCGCCCAAGTCCGCCCGGCCGAAGTGCTCCTCGCCGAAGTTCACCAGAGTAGTATCCATCCGTCGCCCCCGTGCCCCGAACTCCCGCGACCCTCGAAGTTGAAGTAGTGTAGGCGAGCCGGGAAGTTGTGCCTAAAGATAAGGTTGCAACCGATGGGCTTCGCCTGCCGGTGGGAATTTCGTATACCGGATTCGATGCCCCATTTGCTAGCACCGGAGTCCCCCATGCCTCCTCTCCCGGCCCCCACGCGGCGCGACCTCCTCCTCGGTGCCACAGCGACGGCACTGGTCGCCGCCAACGCCGAGGCGGATGCCAAACCCGCCGGCAAGGTCTACCGCATCGGCGTGATCTCGGCCGGCATTCGGGGTAAACCGCAGC
>JANYHP010000143.1 GCA_025359005.1 Hyphomicrobiaceae bacterium
GCCGCTGATGGACGGCATCGAACTGGCCCGGCGTGCCGGTGACATCGACGGCTCACTCAAGATCATGTTCATCACCGGCTTTGCCGCCGTCACCCTGAACAACGGCGTGCAGACGCCGCCGGACGCCCGCGTGCTGTCCAAGCCATTCCACCTGAAAGACCTGGTCCGCGAAGTCGATACCTTGCTCGGCCCCGCCTGAACAGCCGCCGCCACCATGCCTCTCCCCTCGCTTCCGGCTCTTGCAAAAAAACGCGATCCGTAGGGCGGATTAGCCGCTCCTTGGCGGCGTAATCTGCCATCGCAAGCAAAGGTCTTGCGACAGCAGGTGGCAATGGTCTGAGGCGTGACGGCGGATTACGCTGCGCTAATCCGCCAGGCCAAGTTTTTTGACGGCCGGAGACAAAGGGATAGCCATGCGACGCCACCTTGTCGCCCAAATGTCCGTGCACGCGGCCAGTGCTCGTCCACTCCAGACTGGCCCAGCCCAGCATGCAGCGCGCATTCCCCGGCCGGCATCCGGACCCAGCGCCGTTAACACTCGGGCTCTTAGCCAAATTTCATCGCCCCGCGCAGTCCAGCCTTGACAGGTTTGCAGCCCCCCCCTACATGTCCACCAGCGCGCTAGCACTCGCTTGATGTGAGTGCCAACACGTCGCGCCAACCTCATCTTTCGTCGGCCGCCGGGATCATCCCGGCTCGATTTTCGGAGACCCCCCGCATGAAATTCCGCCCCCTCCATGACCGCGTCGTCGTCAAGCGCGCTGACGCCGAAACCAAGTCCGCTGGCGGCATCATCATTCCTGACACTGCCGGCGAGAAACCGCAGCAGGGCGAGATCGTCGCCGTCGGCCCCGGCGGTCGCGACGAAGCTGGCAAGCTCGTCCCGCTTGACGTCAAGAAGGGCGACAAAATCCTCTTCGGCAAATGGAGCGGCACCGAAGTCAAGATCGACGGCAAAGAGCTGCTGATCATGAAGGAAAGCGACATCATGGGCGTGCTGGATAAGTAACGCTCTGCCCGCGATGCGGGCAAGGTTTCAGGTGTCAGGTGTCAGGTTCCAGGGAACCGCGCCGCATACCCCTGAAACCTAGAACCTGAAACTTGAAACCTCATTTGGATTTCCCACCCATGTCAGCAAAAGACGTAAAATTTGCCGCCGACGTTCGCGAGCGCATGCTGCGCGGCGTCGACATCCTCGCCAACGCCGTCAAGGTCACGCTCGGCCCGAAGGGTCGCAACGTCATCATCGAAAAGAGCTTCGGTGCCCCCCGCACGACCAAGGACGGCGTCACCGTCGCCAAGGAAGTCGAGCTCGAAGACAAGTTCGAGAACATGGGCGCGCAGATGGTGCGCGAAGTCGCCCAGAAGACCAACGACGCTGCCGGCGACGGCACCACGACGGCCACCGTTCTTGCCCAGGCGATCGTCCGTGAAGGCCTCAAGTCGGTTGCCGCCGGCATGAACCCGATGGATCTCAAGCGCGGCATCGACAAAGCCGTCATCCAGGCCGTCGAAACCATCAAGAAGAGCTCCAAGAAGGTCAAGAACTCGGCTGAAATCGCCCAGGTCGGCACCATCTCCGCCAACGGCGAAGCGCTCATCGGCGAGAAGATCGCCGAAGCGATGCAGAAGGTCGGCAACGAGGGTGTCATCACCGTCGAAGAAGGCAAGAGCGCCGAGCAGATCGAACTCGACGTCGTCGAAGGCATGCAGTTCGACCGCGGCTATCTCTCGCCCTACTTCATCACTAACGCCGAGAAGATGATCGCCCAGCTCGAGGATTGCTACATCCTCATCCACGAGAAGAAGCTGTCGTCGCTGCAGCCGCTGCTTCCCGTGCTCGAAGCCGTCGTCCAGACCGGCAAGCCGTTGCTCATCATCGCCGAAGAAGTCGAAGGCGAAGCGCTCGCGACCCTCGTCGTCAACAAGCTGCGCGGTGGCCTCAAGATCGCCGCCGTCAAGGCGCCGGGCTTCGGTGATCGCCGCAAGGCCATGCTGGAAGACATCGCCGTTCTCACCAACGGCCAGATGATCTCCGAAGACCTCGGCATCAAGCTCGAGAACGTCACGCTCGACATGCTCGGCAAGGCCAAGTCGGTCCGCGTCGAAAAGGAAAACACCACCATCGTCGACGGTTCGGGCAAGAAGAAAGATATCGAAGCCCGCATCAACCAGATCAAGCAGCAGATCGAGGAAACCACCTCGGACTACGACAAGGAAAAGCTGCAGGAGCGTCTTGCCAAGCTCGCAGGCGGCGTGGCCGTCATCAAGGTCGGCGGCGCCACCGAGATCGAAGTCAAGGAACGCAAGGACCGCGTCGACGACGCGCTCAATGCGACCCGCGCAGCGGTTGAAGAAGGCGTGGTTGCCGGCGGCGGCGTTGCACTGCTGAAAGCCTCGCTGGCGATCACCGTCAAGGGCGACAACGACGACCAGGAAGCCGGC